>CAZGYS010000075.1:0-15650 GCA_964530305.1 uncultured Leptospiraceae bacterium | reverse complement strand
GCCGGCGATCTCCGCCAGTTCCTGATAACGAGGTGATTCGCCCAGGTAATCCGCGACGATGGGATTCGACGACTCAATGAGCATGAGCTCGCGTTCGCGCGCGGGAAGCCATGCCGGTCCGGGCCGGGTTGCCGTCGAGTCCTGAATGCCCAGGCCGAAATCACGTCGAATCAAATTCTTTTCCAGGGCCATGGCTCCCAGGACGGGATAAAAGCCGGCCGTGGGCTTGGACTGGTTCGCGTCCAATGCCGTGACGACGTCCCCGGCCAGGGCGTTGATGTCGCCGACCACGGCGCGCGGTTCCCCGGTTTTTTCCAGCAGGTCCACCACGTCTCGATGAATATTCGCCGTCTGAGTAACGATGCGTGCCTCGAATTCTTCTTCGCTCGTCTGCGGGTTCTTTTTGTCGATGAATTGAATCACGGCCTCGATGTTGTTGACGATATCCTCGTTTCGCGTCGAGAGGGTGCCCTGAATGTCGACCATGCGTTGCAGCTCCGCCAGGCGTTCGTCCGCGCGAATGAACAATTCATTGGCTTCGTCGCGAACCTGTTGCGGCTCATCGGGATCCAATAACGTAAAGGCAAGGTTTGTGTTCGCGCCCTCCCGCGTTTCCCGGGCCGCGGCGCCGGCGGAACCCAGCGTTCCTTCCAGCAAGCCGGGTTGCGCTTCCAGGGAGGCTTTCAGATCAGCCAGCCCCTTCTTGAGGTCCGACGCTACGCGATCGGCAATCCACCGTCCAATGCGAACGCCCCAGATCAGCAGTCCGCCGTTTTCATCAACATATTTCTCGATGGCGTCGCGCGCGCGAATCGCCAGGGAGTTCATCCGGTCCGCCCTGGTTCGCAGTAGGTTTACGGCGTCCGAAAGATCTTTTTCGCTCAGAACGCTTCGGCTTCGATCCGCGCGAATATTCGCCGCGGCTTCGATCAGGTTGGCTTTCGTGACCCTTCGCAGGGGACCGTGCATGACCACGAGTTTCTCATCGCCGCCCACGGTTTCATCCAGTTGGATGGGCAGGGCATAGACCTTGCGCCAGAATACCTCGCGGGGATCGATAATCTCATCGCCGTCCCGCAGCGGGAAATCTTCCTTCAAGATTTGTTCGGCCACCCAGTTGCCGTTCAGGGTATAGTAGGAATACTTGATGGCGGCGCGATACTCCGTCTTTTCGAATCCCAGTTCTCCTCCGATGTATTCCTGTGTTTTTGCTTCCTGGATTTCGACCCAGAACAAGAATACGCGATTATACGCGAAGACGGGCGTGACCACGTCCGCGCTGATGGTCAGGTCGATTTTGTTCCATGGTTCCCAGGAGACTTTCCACGGGTCGTCTTCGCCTTCGCGGTACTCCCAGAGGCTCCGGCGATAATAGTACACGTAGGGACGGGTATCGGTGCGTCCGAATAGGTACAGAGTGCGAAGATCGCGCCCCTCCGGATCATCCGCGGGATGGACGCAAGCTCCCGCGATCTTCAAGCGCGCCAATTCCACGAATTTATCCAGGTAGTTCTTGTAAACGGTCTCCGCCAGCTTTTCGCTGATTTCTCCCTGCATCAACTCGTCCTTGAGTTCGGCAAAGATGGGCGAAGCCGTGTCGCGAAGGTCCGGCTCGATATAGTTCTCCGGATAGAGGAAAACCTTTCGATTCGCCTCCCAGACGCGATAGTTTCTGGTCCACTCCCAGCGCTTGTCGTCGATGGCGTCCGGCTCGGCGTCCGGTTCCAGGTTCATGCGCACGCGTTGAATGTACAGCTGGACGGACGCGATGGCCTGCTGTATGCGGGACGTCTTCCAGCAGGCCGCGCGCTCCACGTCGATGAGCAGCCATTCGTACAGTTGATCGGGACTCGTTCTTTCGCCGGTACCTCGGAAGTCGGTGAGCAGGCTCGCGACCAGGGCATCGCGTCTTTTTTCAGCCAGCTTTTCATACACGGGTTCGTATTCGCGTTCCCACTCCTCCTCCGTGTAGCGCGCTTTCAGGGCCTGCAGTAGTTCATTCGCCCGTGCCCGATGGAACGCAAGGTCGAGCTTATCCGTTTCGGACGTGGTTCGCAGCATTCGCGCGGGCAAGCCCGTTGCGCGAATCAAGCGAAAGATGGCCTCGTGTTTCAGTAAGATGGGCAGGTTGCGCGCCTCTCCCAGGGCATCGGCCGTTTCACGAACATCGGTTTCGGCAATCCCCGTCAGTTCGACCAGGGACGAAAGCGAAGGGTCGCGAAGGTATCCGGCAAATCCGTCTTCACGGTCTCGATACTGTTGCTTCAATTCCTTGAAGGCCCGGAGGCGGGAAAGCTCCGCCAGGGACGGGAATTCCGGATCCGTGATTCCAAACAAGGACGGACGTGAAAATACCAGGTCCGTTTCCGAAATGCTTAAATCGAAAAAGTCGCCGATGCGCGTGATGCGATGCATTCGTTCCAGATACGCGCGAATTTCGGCGGAAGGCGCGGCTTCGCGATTTTCCTTCAGCATGGCCGCGCTTTCCATTGCGAGCGTCGCCATGTCTTGGAGAAAGTCGCGGGTCGTCAGGCTTACATGGCCCATGGCCGGTTCCACGCGTCCAGGCTCAACGCCGAACAAGTCGGCCAACGACGCGCGCACGAGTTTATACTGCTCTTCGCGTTTCGCCTCCAGCTCTTGCGCCGCGGCGCGACGAATTTCGCCGGGTCCGTTCAGGAGATTGCGCAGGGCAATCAATTCCCGGCCCGCTTCGACTTGCGCCGGGTCGCCCTCGCCTTCAGCGCCGCTTTCGGTTTCATTGGGATCGGCGGACGTGCCGGGAGGGCGCTTCAAGCCGGGGAAAAGAAAAAGCAGATCCGAGTCTCGGATTTCTCGGTCGCCCGCGGCGCCTTCCGGCGAAAGCAAATTCGCCCGGATCAGTTCGGCCCTGAATTCCCGCCAGCGGCTTTCACTCAGTTCCGAGTCCGTCGGTTCGACGATGCTCCGCGACTTGAAGAATTCCAGGTTCAGTAAATCGCCCGGCGAGGGAATTTCCGCGGACGTGAAACCGGATTCGCTCAAAAAGCCCGCTTCGCGCAGGGCGCCGGTCAGCATCGGCATGTCCTCGGGACTCAGTCCCGACAGCGGCGCCGAATCTTCCTTCCATGAGATATCCGGGAGAACTCCCGCGATGCTTTCGGCCATGACCAGGATGTCTACGTCGTCCAGCGCGACTTCCTTGCTTGCGCCGGTCATTGAGGCAAGCTCATCGACGCTCAAGTCCAATCGCTTCAACTGAAGGGCAACATCGTTCAATCGACTGAATTCCGATTGAACACGTACTCGCTCGACGCCGGTGAGTCGCATGAGCTTTTCAAGCTCCACGATGTTCAGTTCCAGAACGCGGGCCGTTCGAGCGAAACGATGCATGCGCGTGAGGTTCGCGGCGGTGAGTCGCAAGGAGTCGCGGGGGAGGTCCGTCGGCTCCAGGCGACGCAGACGCTCGGCCATGCGCGTCAAGTCGTCGTCCGACACGGTCAGGGCGGCCCGCAGGCGCATGCGAATATCACCGTCGACGCGCTCGGTGCCCCTGATTTTCCAGAGCGGCGGCGTGGCCGCGAAGTAGTCCCAGTGTTCGTGCGCGAAATCAGGTCCGTTAAAAACTCGATCGAAGAGCGGTTCTTTGAGCGCGCGTCCGCGATGTTTCATCTCGGACCACAGGCTGACCAGTATATCCATGGGGAGATCGTATTGCTTCAGCCATTGTTTGATTTCCGCCAGATTCGCCAGCGTGCGATTTATGATCTCCGGACCCATCCGTCTTTCATGGGGAATGCGAACGACCCGCGGACGCGCGGCATGGTTGCCGCCGCCCAGCCGGCCGTGGAGTTCGTGAGGCGATTTGTCGTTCACGATGTCATGGTGGACATCGTTCATTTCCCAGAGCAGCATGAGCTGCTCTTCGTGCCCGGTTAAATCCAGGTCCGCGTAGTCAATGAGTTCGTCGACGTCGCGGGGCGCGTGCCAGGCGCGAAACTCGCTAATCCATCCCGCGAAAAAACAATCCATATCGTCGCACGCGCCGGGCAATACGCCCTCATGGGCGGGTCCGCCCAGGGTCATCACGTGTCCTTGAACGGCCACTCCCGCGCATTCGATCCGACCGAATATTTCGCCGTCCAGATAGCCCCGCAGTTCCCCCGGTCGACAGGGGTCCGGTATGTCGAGAATCAGGGCCGCGTGATGATTGCCGCGTACGCGAATCGCATCGGTGGTCAGTTCGGCGCGCCAGGGTTGACCCTTATCGCTTCGGCCCCAGGCGCTCATGTGCAAACGGCCCGCTTGAATGTAGACGGAGAGTCCGCTCTCGGCTCCGCCGCGCGCGTACAGAATGGCCGGTTTCTCCCGGGTCACGCACAGCGGCGAAAACATGATTTCCACCGTGTGACGATCCAGATCGGAACAGCGAGAGCAGCAGTCTTCATCCAGTAAGACGATATCGTCGCGTCCGTCGAAGAGCAGCGCGTCGCGTTCTCCGGCGACGAATGTAGACTCCAGGGGCCCGGCCGGACGAACGAGTACCGGTTCTGATTGATACGCGCCGTCATTGCGGGCCGGGGAAACGTCGTAGGCGATTTTACCCATGCCTTCCGAAAGAGCCCAGGCGCCTATCAGGTCGTTTTCGCCGCCGCGAAGGCGACGGTACATGCGCGAAAGGACCGTGGTTTCGTCCAGGGCGGTCGACCAGAGGCGAAAGTTCTTGATTAAACCGTGAAAAGGTTTTTCGCCTCCGCCCAGCAAGAAACTACGGTCGGCCGGAAGCGAAACGGTTGCGGCCGATGCCTCCTCCCGGAGGCGGCCGTTGACCAGGAGTCGAACCCGGCTATCGTCGAACACCATGGCGATGTGATACCAGTGGGCCGGCTCAAAGGGATAGACGAAGGTAGTGCTTGTACCTGAAGGGTCGCCCAGGTTCAGGGTGTTGCCGTCAAAGAAGACCGTCGGAGACCCGTTCTCGGAATCCGATACCAGACATCGGATTCCATCCGTTCGCGCCGGACGGATCCAGGCTTCGAGGGTCATGCTCTTCGCGGTTCGCAAGCCGGGTAGTTCAATGCCGCCTGATTGGGCGTCGGCGCGCCAGGCCGACTGGGAAAAACCCATGGGATTGTCTTCGATACTCGACCAGGTCGGTCGGCGGCCCCGTTCACCGTCACCCATGTGGACCTGGGTATCATGGGTGGAGTGGTCGGAAATGCTTTGTCCAGGGCCTTCATCGCACGGCAGCCGGAGCTCGAGGGCTTCGCGTCCGGCAACGGGAACGGGTGTTCGCATCCAGGCGTTGATTTCGCCGGGGGTCGGGGCGCGATTCCATACGCGAATCTCCTTCAGCATGCCGGCGAAGCACTGCCCTTGCATGCCTTCGCCGTCATGGCGCCGGCCGGTTTCGGCGGCGGCACCCAGCGAAATTTTTTCCGAGCGCCGTCGCAGCAAGCCCGCCCGGCCTTGATCCCTGATTTCGCCGTCCACCAATAGCCGTAAGGCCTGGTCGGGAGCCTCGGCGTCGTGTCGCAGAACCAGCGCCGCGTGATGCCATCGCCGCGGGCAAAGTCCATGGGCGCGCAGGAAGGTGCCGGCCCAATCGCCGTCGTCTCGGGATTCCACGCCCCATCCTCCGGCGTGCAGGGTTTCATCCTGAAGATACAGGCACAGGCCGGAAGCCGAATCGCCTTCTTGATATAGAACCTGTTTTTCCGGCGAGAATTCCTCGGGTCGAAACCAGAGTTCCACCATGCGTTCGCCGGTTTCCTGATTGGCCGCGAGTTCCATCGTGATGATATCGTCGCGCCCGTCAAAGCGTAGAGCGAATCCGTCGGTGATGGGCGCGGCCGCCTGAACGAAGTCCACCCGTTGCCGGCCGGGATTATTCTGGGGGTCGCCTCCACCGAACGTGAGGTGGTTCTCATGGGGACCCAGGTCGCCTATGACTTCGCCTTCGCCCTCGGACACGGGCCAGTATCCAATCAGGCCGTCTTCGTTGCCCGTCGGCGGCGCATGCATATCGACGCGAATTTCGTTTTCCGTTCGCGGCACGTTCCAGAGACGAACATCGCGAATGACGCCGCGAAAGCGCTCCATCTCCATGCTGCGTCCCAGATTTATGATTTCGCCGCGAATGTTCGGTGAGTGTTCCAGGTTCGACTGTAGTAATACTCGACCATTCGCCAGCAATGTGACGGCATCCTCATGAAGCACGGCGGCCAGATGGGTAAAGACTCCCATTGAAACGGTTTCCCGGGCGCGAATCGTTTCGGTTTGGGCGCCCTGGGTTCCATGATAAAACGCGGGATGCCCGTCTTGGTCGATCCACAGCAGAAAATCCGTGACCCCGTTCGCGTCGCCCTTGCTGAAAACGATATTGGCTCCTTGCGTGGACGGGCGTACCCAGGCTTCCAGGGTGAGGCTGGACCAGGCCAGGTTGGACGCTTTTTCGCGGGAGGCGTAGTTCGTGCCGTCCAGTTCCAGCGCGAAAACCTCGTGACGTCCCGCGACGGGATGCTCTTCGGCGGGAATCCAGTGAATGTCGTCGTTCGTGAAAGTCAGGGTCGCATTGCCCGCGATGTCCCGCGCGATAGTGCCGCAAGCATCGTCCAGGGGCCAGCAAGCCCGCAGACCCGGTTCCCGGCCCTTGAGGCGATGGTTCATGGCCGCGCGAATTTCCTCTTCATCACGATAGCGATTCCACAAACGAACTTCGCGAAGTCGGCCCTGAAGGAAGTTGCCCCGGTCGTCGCCGCCCAGCAGGATTTTCGTTCCGTGCATGGTGACGGCGTTTTCCATTGGCGCGTGATGGACTCTTTCCCCGTTCATGTAAAAGGAAATCGTGGTCTCATCCAGGCTTATGGCCACATGGGTAAAGACGCGCGGGGGTATGGGCGTTTCGGCCGGGAAGATGGTCGCGTTTTCGCCCGTGATTTCCAGGGCGAGGCGATTGTTTTCGTCGATGAGAAAAACGAAAGCCTGGTCGCCGTCGGAAGACCCGCGGGTGAGCAGGGAATGTTTCCCGGACGCTTCGATAAAAACCCAGGCCTCGAAGGTCGTTTCCGTGAACGGTAGCGGCGTGAATTCCCCTCGCGCAGCGTCACCCGCGAAGGCAAGGGAAGCCGTGCTTGGACTTTCCGGTATGTTGCCGGGTGCGTACTCGGCTTCATGCCAGGTGGGTCCGCCCGTATTGCCCGTAAAAAGAAGGTCATTGCGATTCACGGTTCGATCGGATGCGTGACGGCCCCGGCCTTCGTTCAGGGGCCAGTAGGCCGCCAGTCCCGGAGTCCGCGCTCCCGGGCGGCTGCCCATGGCGGACCTGAGTACACGCGGCGAGCGAGCTTCCGTCCACAGGCGCACTTCCTTGATGAAACCCAGAAAGCCGGCCTCGTCTTCGCCTGTCTGTTCGGGCTCGTTCGTGATTTCGGGCTCGGGCGTATCGCCTAAGAGCAGTAAATCGTCGGCACCCGCCGCGAGGGCGAATTGCATCTCGACGACGCGATCCGTTTCGCCGTTAATATGAAAGGCCAGGGTCTTCTCGCGGATGGTCACGGCTACGTGCGCGAACTCATTCATGGGAACGGTCGCGAAACTAAAATGGCATTCGCTGTTTTCACCGTGTTTGTGATAGAACGCCGGACGTCCGTCGGCCGACAACATGAGCATGTAACTCACGTCCGGTCCGGAGGCTGATGCGCGCGCCAGCAGCGCCGTGCGACCGCGGTGCAGGGACTTTACGCGAGCTTCCAGGGTCAACCCGCTTTCCGACGTCGGGACCGCGGCGGCGGGCCTTTCGCTGATGAGAAATTCCCCGTCCCGACCAAAGAGCAGGGCGCTTTCGCCTCGGCGACGCGAAGCTCCTGAACGCAGGGCCTGATCGAGATCGGAAAAGGACCATTTCAGCTTTCGCGCCAGCCGCGTAAATCGATGCATGCGGTCCAGTTTGGGAAGGGTGAGATTGCTTATGCGTTCATACTCCACGTCGATGATTTCGCCGGAGGCGGAGCGCGTGGAGTGCACGGCTTTCTCAATACGCATGAAGGAAGTTCCGTCGTCGACGTCATTGATGAAGAAGGACCGTGAAGCTCCGGCCGCCGACTCGTCGGGAGTCAAATCGCGGGTGAGCAGCTCATTGAGTTCGGCCCTGGTCAGGCCCATGTGTTTTATGAAATTAGCCGCGTTTTCCAGGCCGCCGATGCCGCTTCGAGTTACGTCGAACCCATAGATGCGCGAAAGGGCCTCGGGCTTGCGGACGGGGCTGGTTACGAGTCGTCTTTCATGGGGCGAAAGCCGCAACAGTTCCCGGGTGATATGCGGGGGTTGCGCGCCGAAGGCATTGTGTAGTTCAGCCAATGAAGTGCCCAGCTTCTCCAGGTAAGCTCGGGTTTCCAGCAGGTAGCGATCAAAGGGTAAATCCCGCGGATGAACGGATTCCGCCAGCGTTTCATAGGGGTCGCGGCCTTCGCGGGCCTCGAGAATGCTCTCCAGGATTTCATTGACGATTTCTATATAAGGAACGAGCGAATAGGTGTTGTCCTTGTCCAGGCGAAGGTCCTTGAGATCCGGTCGACGCGCGGCCAGACTCATGGCGTCCGTCGTCTCTTCGCTTTCGCCGATGCGTTCATCCACCAGGCGCATCAAGTCCACGAAATACGCGGCGGGTCCCAGGATGGAACGGCTGTGGTCGCATTCGCAAAAGTCCAATGAACCGAAAATTCGCGCGTAGCCGGGGATGGCCTTTTTGCCGGCGATGTATTCCTCGCTGACGTTGTTGAACAAGGTCCCGGCATAATAGGGAGACGCAACGGCGTCCTTTATGTTGGCCCACTCCAGCATCAGTTGCTCGCGTGATCGCTTCGACATGGTATTCCTGCTTGTTGAGATGATTTCGTGATTCGCGTGCGCGGATTTTCGGCGCCTGATAAAGACGCGTCGCGTCCGGGCTTTGTGAAGCGACCTCTCGTCCCATTGAGGAGCGAAAAGATAAGTGCGTATATATATTAAAGTTAAACTGCGTATCTCCGCGTGAACTATTTTCGGTAAAAAACGCGATGCTTACGTCACGATGGTGTTTACGGAACCGTCGATATGTTCGAATCGGTTCAGGTTCGAGTCCGATTAGGTAGTGAAATTACTTGATGATCGTATAAAACGAAGGAGCGAAGCGAATGGATATGGAGAAGAATGAGAATTATTGCGAAAAGGTGCGCGATGACGACTACAAGGGAATGATTCCCGGCGTCGAGGACGGGAAAGTCTATCACTTTCACGACGACAAACACCAGGAACCCTACTACAAGGTATTGTTCGAACAAAAATGCGACACGCCCCCGGAGGCGAAAATCAGTCCCGTGGTTGAGTTGTTCTGGAAGGACTGCGAACATCTCTCCAACAGCGGCACGCATACTCTGTACGTAGTAGTGAAGAATCCCTATTCCGGCATTCACCTGAAGAATGTTAAAGTAATTTTAAAGGATCTCGACTACGATGACAAGGATCCCGGCACGAACACCGACGGCGGCGTTCCCATTTTGCCGGACGGTTGCCCCGCGGTCGAGTTGAAGCCGCGTCACTCCATCTCCTTCGGAGATCTGGCTCCCTGTCATGAGGAAGGCGATTCAGCCAGTCGCGAAGTTGTCCTCTTCGCGCGTTGCGCTCCCCACAAGGGTTTCTTTAAGGTCGGCGCTTACTCATGTTTCGAAGTGGAGTTCAGCGGTAAGCATGAAATGTGCTTCGAACTTCATAAGTGCGGTTGCTGATTGATTCCATGTCTTCGTACGACTGTCGAATCCCCGAGGACCATGAGGCGACGCCGGAAGCCCCCGGCGTCGCCCGTGAAACTCCCGAAGAAACGGCCTTGCGGCGTTTGCGCGGGGGCGACATAAGCGCGTTCTGGCAATTGTGGGAGTATTATCGGAACGACCTGGAACGAATATGCGGCCAGCACATGAGCTGGAACGCGTGCGACGCCGAGGACGCCTTGTCCGGCGCCATGCTCAAGGCTTATGAAAAATTGCCGCGTCACATCGCGGGCATTCGGAACTTCCCGGCGTGGTTGCGAGTCCTCACCCGCAATCATTGCCTGGATATCCTGCGGCGAAGAGGCTGCGCGCCCGAATCCGTGCCCGAGCTGGGCGGCGAATGCGACAGCTATTGCCTGGAAAGGGAATACCTGGATCGCGAAATGTACGAGCGTATCCTGCAGGCCATGCATGAACTGCCTCCTATTCTGCGCGGCGTCTCGCTGATGCACTTCATCGCCGGTAAGAACTACAATGAAATCGCCGGAAGCCTGAACATAACCAACGACAACACGCGCAAGCGCGTGCAAAAAATTCGTTCCATCCTGCGCGAAAAGCTCGCCGCGTACATCTCAAGTTCCTGATCGAGCCAGTCGCGTGTATTTTCGCATGGTGCCCGCGTCCACATTGCCCAGCAGCGCGCGCACGGCGTTTGTTTCGGCCCCCTCGAGCAGCAGGTGGACCGCGCGACTGTGACGCAGAACGCGGGGCGTTAGATCCTCGCCCAGGCCCCGGCGCTCCAGATGTTTGCGAAGCATTCGCCATACGGATTTTCGATGCAGGGCGCCCCCCGTTCGACTGGGAAAAAGGTATTCGCCCTGAGCGCCGCCGTGGACCCTGGGGCGCGCGTCCTTGAGGTAGGCGCGCAGGGCGATTTGCTCGGCGGCACTCAATTGGTGGAGACGGGGCGGGACCGAGGCGATGGTGATGTACGTAAGGTCCCCGGCCAGATCCGTTACCTTGATTTCGCACAGCTCGGAAATACGTAAAGCTTGATGGTAGAGCAGAATGCAAATCAGCTTGTTGCGAAATTGCAATGGGTCGTCCTCGCGAAAGCTGTTCAAGCAGGCTTCGATCCGATCCCGGCTGATGATTCGCGGTGGTCCGCGTCTGGTCGTCGGCATGGATACTTCGCGGGCCGGATCCCGGGGGATGCGCCGATCCTGTTTCAAAAATTCGTAGAATCGCCGCAAGGCGGTCAGGGCGCGAGCCGTGCTCCGGGGCGATTCGCGACTGTCGGCTTGTCGGCTGATGAAATCCCGGATGTCTTTCGTTCGGGCTTGTTCCAGGGTTGAGTCGCGTTCATCTAGAAACGCGCGAAACTTACCTATGTCGTAAAGATAAGCATTCACCGAGTTGGAACTCAGCCCAAGGCGTCGCGAAAGGTGCGCGCGAAAATCATCCGTGGCTTCCCTGTTCTCAAGGCGACCCATTTCGCCTTAAGGACGAATGCGCGGGTACTTTCGTGAATCCCTCGAATGAACGGGGTTTCGGGCGTCGTGTTCATGTTTAACGCCCGCGAAACTCGGGCTTGCGCTTTTCCAGGAAGGCGCGATAACCTTCCCGGTAGTCCTCGCTGGCGAAGGCGTCCGCCATGGCCGCGCGGGTAATGGGCGATTGAGCGGCGCCCGTATTGGTTTCGTCCGAGTCGTTATTGGAACGGAGGTCGGACGAATATTCACGCAGGGCGATTTTCGAGTAGCGCACGGACAGAGGCGCGTTCGCGGCGATGCTTTGCGCGTAGTCATGGGCGGCTTGATCCAGTTCTTCGGGTTCCACGAGGTGGTGCAGGAGACCCCGGGGATGAATTTCCTCGGCGGTATAGACACGCGCCGTGAAGAGGACTTCGCGCGCCATGGCGGGTCCGGCGATGTCGGCCAGTTGTTTTACGTTTTCGTATTCCAGCGCCAGGCCCAGTTTCGCCGCGGGTATGGAGAAACGCGCGTCCCACGCGGCCATGCGTAAATCGCAATTCAAGGCCAGAGCCCAGCCGCCGCCCATGCAAAAACCCCGAATCACGGCGATGACCGGCTTGGAGCAATCGCGCAACGCGCGGAACGCTCCCATGGTATAGCGATTATACAGTTCGGCCATTTCCGGGTCGGCGCGTACGGTTTCGAACTCGGAAATGTCGGCTCCGGACGCGAAGGCTTTTTCGCCGGCGCCCCGTAGCAGGATCACCCGGGTCTCGGGGTCCGCATCCAGGCGTTGAACATACTCCGGAAAGGTCCGCCACATTTCGACGCTCAGGGCATTTCGGCGTGCCGGATTATCGATGATTAGCCGGCCGATCCGGTTCTCGGTCTCGATGCGCAGTGTTCCCATGACGGCTAAAATTTGAATCGACGAGCCCCGGGCCAGTGCTTTTCTTACCGCGACGGCAATTAAGTATATATAAGAACGGACTATTGAATGGATAAGGCAAAAGCGCAAAATATTTTACAGGCGGGGCTGGATCGCAAGGCGGACTTCGTGGAAATCTATGAAGAGGAGACCCGTAATGCGTCGGTCTCTTTTCGGGACTCAAAAGTGGAAACGGCAACGGCGGGCACCGACTACGGAATCGGCATTCGCCTGGTGTACGGGACGGAGGTTTTGTATGCCCATACCAGTAATGATGATCAAGAGCACCTGGTGATGTTGATCGACAGCCTGGCGCGCAGTCGCGGTCTGGCTCCCGCGGACGGCGAAGGTCCGGCGGTTCATCTCAAGGGGATGAGCTTTGAGAATGTGCATCGCATTGCGCGGGATCCCCGAGAGGTGGGCCAGGCTCCCAAGCTGGATTTATTGCGAGCGGCGGATCAGGGCGCCCGGTCGGTGTCTTCGCGCGTGAAGCAAGTTAGCGCCGGCGCGTTCGACTCGGTAAAGAACGTCCTGATCGCCAACAGTGACGGACTCTGGATTGAGGATAATCGCACGCGAACGCGCTTCACGGTGAACGTAACCGCGGAACACGAGGGCGAACGTTTCGCGGCCCATGAGGCGCCGGGGGCGTTGCGGGGTTTCGAGTTCTTCGAAGGTTTGAATATCGAGGACCTTTCGCGTTCGGCGGCGGAGCGAGCCGTGCTCATGCTGGACGCGGGTTACATCCAGGGCCGCAAAATGCCCGTGATTCTGGGCAACGGATTCGGCGGCGTGATCTTTCACGAAGCCTGTGGCCATCCCCTGGAAACGGAAGCCATTCGCCGCAAGGCGTCGCCCTTCGCGGGCAAACTGGGCGAGAAAATCGCCCATGAAGCGGTCACCGCCGTGGACGACGGTACCATCGAAAATTCCTGGGGCTCCTTGAACGTGGACGACGAAGGTCGGCCGGTGGAGAAGACCGTGCTCATTGAAAACGGTATTCTGAAATCATACATGTCCGATAGTATCGGTTCACGGGAAACGGAAACGCCCCTCACGGGCAGCGCGCGAAGGGAGTCCTATCAGTACGCGCCCGTATCACGCATGCGCAACACCTACATTGATCGTGGGGACGCGAAGCTGGACGACATGCTGGCCGGGGTCGACTACGGACTGTACGCTAAAAAGATGGGCGGCGGTTCCGTCAATCCCGCCACGGGGGAATTTAATTTCGCCGTGGAGGAGGGCTACGTCGTGGAGAACGGTAAGATCGGCGCGCCCGTTCGCGGAGCCACGCTCATCGGCAAGGGCCATGAAATTCTGCCCCGCATTTCCATGGTGGGGGACGACCTGGAACTGGCCGCCGGCATGTGCGGCGCTTCATCCGGCATGGTTCCCGTGACGGTGGGACAACCCACGCTCAAGGTCGACGAGATCCTGGTGGGAGGTCGCTGATATGCGCATCGAAGAAGCACTGGATCTGCTCTGCGACGAAGCGAAGCGTAATGGCGCGGATAAGTTCGACGCCGTCGCGGGCGAATCGGACAGCCTGGGCGTTGAAATTTTCGAAAGCAAGGTCAAAAACACGGAGATCTCGAGTTCGCGGGGCATAGGCATTCGTTTGTTTAAGAACAATCGCCCGGGTTTCGCGTTCACGGAAAAGCTTTCGCCGGAGGCGATCGGGCAAACGGTACGGGACGCGTTGAATCACGCCGCGTTGACCGACGAACTGGAGCTGGATCTGCCCGAACCGGGGAAGCCGGCCGACATCGATCTTAAGTCCTATGAACCGGAGCTGGAGAACGTCAGCTTCGACATGATGAAGGAATTGGGTCTGTCCCTGGAGTCGGCCGCGAAGGGCGCGGACGCGCGCATTGAAAACGTTCCTTATCTGGGGGTTTCGCGCGGCTCTCGTCGAGCCATCGTGCGCAACTCAAACGGAGTGGGATACAATACGCGGGGCAATTCAATTTCCGCCTACGTGGGCGTCGTCGCGGTCGAGGGCGATTCACGCAAGATGGGCGTGTATTCCAACGGCGGTCGTTCCCTGAAGCTGGACGTGTTCGAACCGGAGTTCATGGCTCGTCGCGCCGCGGAGCGCGCCGTTGAATTGCTGGGGGCTCAGCCGGCCGAAAGCGGCGAATACCCGGTGATCTTCTCGAACCAGGTGAGCGGTCGCATCATCTCCATGTTCGGTTCGCCCTATTTCGCGGAGAATGTGCAGAAGGGACAATCGCGCCTGGACGGTAAGCTCGGTGAAAAAATCGCCGTGCCCGAGTTCACGCTTTTATGCGAACCCCATCTGCCCGGCGCGCCCGGTTCACGCCTCTTCGACGGCGAAGGCGTACTCACGCAACCCATGGAAGTGGTACGCGAAGGCGTCCTGAAGAATTATCTCTATAACCTGGAAGCCGCTCGCCGCGCGGGCACCGCGGCCACCGGCAATGGTTCGCGCGGTTATTCGGGAAAAGCGGGAACGGGTTTTTCCAACCTCATCGTGCCCGCGGGAGACCGCTCCCTGGACGATCTTTTGGCGGCGCACCCGCGCTGTATTCTCGTGACCAAGTTGGAAGGCGGTTCCGGTTGTTCGGCTACGTCCGGCGAAATTTCCATCGGCATGCAGGGTTTCCTTTACGAAAACGGGAAACGCATTCAGCCCCTGGAAAACATGACCATCAATTCGAATTACTTCGACATGCTCGGGCTTATACGAGGTTTTTCGAAGGACTATTCCGACGCTTTCTCGTCCGTCCGTGTTCCGGATTTCCTGGTGGAATCCATGCACGTGGCCGCTTGAGAATTTCCTTCGCGGTAAATCGCCCGGCCCCGGGACATTCTTGTCGGAGTTCCGACACGGGTTCCTCGTAAACTCACGGGGTCCACTGGGATTAGATCATGAGTCGTGGAATATCATAACAAAAACCTGGTAAATTTCAAGTACCCTGGACATTTTGCTTGATTTGATAAGCGAGCTATCGTATGATTCGACTCCGGCGCTTCCGCGCCCCGGAGTCATGCCATGACAATCGCCTCATCCAGTATGAACGATGGGAAGCATTCCGGCTTATGGGACTTTCGCTCCCGCGGCCCGTTAAAGCGTGAGCCCTTGTCGCGCCAATCCGTTCCCGCCATTGACGAGGGAGATTCCCTGTCGGCCTACGTGGATGCCGGGGAAGAAGCCTGGCGCGTTTTCATGGAAGCGGGGCTATCCTCTTCTTTCTATTATACCGCGCGTGAACATCTCGAACCCTTCGACGCCGCGGCCATAACCCTGTTGAAAAGTTATCTGGATACGTTCTTTCCCCGTGACCGCGCGCTGGTCGAGGGAGATCCCGATTGTTTCTATCGTTACGCGTCCGCGTTTCTGCGCGAAATAAGCATGCCGGAACTCGCCCATGCGCCGGAGTTGCCCGCTCGGCGCTTGTTGATGGCGCGCGCGCGAAAATTATGCAAGCAATGGAAACCCGCCGGCTCGACGGCAAGCGTTGATCGACGCGCCTTCATCGCCGCCATGCTCCGCAT
>CAZGYS010000074.1:0-15702 GCA_964530305.1 uncultured Leptospiraceae bacterium | reverse complement strand
ATCGAAGTCAAGGTTCAATCCTCCGTGGAACCGGATCAATCCTCCGTGGATACGCCCATGTTTCGCGTGCTGGCGCGAATCGCCATGGATAATGTGCCCGGTTCCATCGTGACGCCTTTTCTTTCGCCCGGCAACACGGACAATGTCTACATGCGAAAGATCGGCCTGCAGTGCTACGGCCTGACCCCCGCCCTTTTGACGTCGGAGGAAATCGCCAGCATCCACGGGAAGGACGAATCCATTCGCGTGGAAAGCCTGCGGCTGGGCATGAAGGTCATGTACGAAACCCTGGTGGGCATGAATTAAGGACGGTCCGACGCGGAACCGTGGAGGGTGCAACGGAGTCGGGCAAGTCGAACGGCGCTTTGCGCTTTCAGGAGCGCGAATATAAGACCATTCTAAATAAGCTCAAGTTCATCGACGGCTGGTTCTGGTGTCGCTACACGCTCAATCCCTATAACGGATGCCGTTTCGGTTGCGTCTATTGCGACGCCCGTAGTGAAAAATACCATCAGCCCGAGGATTTCGAGAATTCCATCATCATAAAGAAAGACCCGGGCGCCATGCTCCATGAGCGCCTGGGGCGATCGCGAACGCCGCGTCCGGACGTCATCGCGCTGGGAGGCGCCACGGACTGTTACCAGGGAGCGGAAAAGAAATATCGCAATACGCGGGGTTGCCTCCAGGCGATTCTCAAGCACGGCTACGCGGCGCACATTCTGACCAAGTCCCACCTGGCGCTGGAGGACCTGGAGCTCCTGCGTGAAATCGACGCGCGAAGCTGGTCCGCGGTTTCGTTTACCATCACCACCGTGAACACCGCGACCAGTCGCCTGCTGGACAAGCGGGCTCCGGACCCCGGTAAACGCCTGCGCGCGCTGGAGGAGTTTCGCAGGGCGGGAGTGCGCGCGGGCGCCCTCTTGATTCCGCTGGTGCCCGGCCTGTGCGATTCGGAAAAAGACCTGCGCGCCTTGTTCGGCGCCGTGCGCGACGCCGGAGCCGATTACATTTTGTTCGGCGGCGGCATGACCCTGCGCGACCGGCAGGGTTTCTGGTTCCTGGAGCATCTCCAGGCCGCGCGCCCGGAACTAATGCCCCTGTACGAAGACTTGTACGGTTTCTCTTTTCAGGCGTGCCGAACGGCGGGAACTTACACGGGACGCTTCACGCCCAGGGACGAGTACTTTCGTGAGAAGAACGCGCTCTTGCCGGCGCTGGCCCGCGAATATAAGCTGCCGACGCGCATCAAACGCTTCATCCCCGACGACTTTCGCCGCTTGAATTACATCATCGCCGAACGGCTCCTGAACGAAGCCTACGTTGAACAGACCCGCGGCCGTTTCCGCCGGGACCTCCATTGGGCCGGCCACAACATCCAGAACCTGCGCGAATCCATCGCCGAGCTCAAACGAACCGGTCGACTCGCGTCCATTGGCAATCTAAATGGCGAACTTCTGGAGCGCGTTTCGCGCTGGATAACGGAAGAAGACGACAGTCCGGGTTTGTTTAACTAGGTGCGTGCAAAATTCCCGGGCGGCGTCGGAAACCCCTTACGCGAAGACCCGATTCGCGACGGGGTTTCCGACGCCTTTTCGGTTACGATAATATGGATGCTAAAATGGCAAAGACCCTAAACACCGCGTACAAACCACCTACAAGATACAGAATTAGATCTGAACGCTCAACCCAACGAAGCGTTTAGGGGTTCCTGGGGATTTGCGGGCGTGGGTAAAATCCCTACCTCGATGACCCGAATCTCGTCCGGGAATTTTACCCACGCCTCAAGTTCGGATGACCCTGAATTGCAGGTAACTAGAGAACTGAAGCCGTTGATAATGGGCCCTGATAAACGACAAGGAGAGGGTAGCGCCCTCTCCTAAACTCAGTGTTCCTCGGCTTTGTTTTTCTTAAAGCCGGACCACCACTTGCGCTTTTTCTTTTCGCCGTCTCCGCCCTTATCGTCCTTCTTCTTTTTGCTGTCCCTGGAAGTCGTATCCTTGGAATCGTCGGACTTTTTGGGCTTCTTGGTGGGCGCGGGCGCGGCGGCGGTTTCCTTAACCGCGCGAACTTTTTCCTTACGGTCGACGAGTTCGATTACGCTCATCTTCGCGCTGTCGGAATTACGCTCGGGGAGGTGTACGATGCGGATATAGCCGCCATTACGTTCCTTGAAACGGGGAGCGATATCCTCGAAAAGTTTGATGGCGATTTCGCGGTCCATTACGTGACGCAGAATCTGACGTTTGTTGTGCAGGGAAGCTTCCTTGCTGATGTCGTCCGCCAGATTTTTTTTGGCGCGGGTGATGAGTTTTTCGGCGTAGGTCTTGAGCACCTTGCTTCGGGCACGCGTCGTGACGAGACGCTCGTGCTCGAAAAGGCTCGTAGCCATATTCCGCATCATTGCTTTGCGATGGGAAGCCGTTCGATTCAGCTTATTTACTTTGTTTCTCTTTCTCATCTTTCTTTCACCAGTTCACGCGATTTGCGCGTAATTACGATTGAGTGTCGGAATCACTCGCGGGGCGCGAAAAAGTCGCGCATACCGAATTCGAGATTCAGTTCTCCCAGTCGTTGTTTGATTTCCTGCAGACACTGCTCGGAATAATGGCGGCTCTTCTGGAGCTCTTCCTCGTTGCGCTTTACGAGCTCGGCCAGGGTTTCCAGCTCCAAGCTTTTCAGGACGCTGAGCGCGCGAACGGATAGTTCCAGTTCCTCGACATGCTTTTCCAGGGATTCCCGGAGTTCGCCTTCGAGAGGATCTTCATCCGTTTCCGGTTCTTCGGGCGGCTCTTCGAAGTTAATGAAGACCGTGAGGTGTTCCTTGAGGATTTTCGCGGCCTGACCCAGAGCGTCTTCCGGAGCGATGGAACCGTCGGTCCAGACTTCCATGGTCAGTTTTTCGTAGTCGGTTCGTTGTCCGACGCGCGTCTCGGAGACATTGTAGTTCACGCGACGAACGGGCGAAAACAAAGCGTCTACCGGGATGGTACCGATCTCATCGATGTTCTTCTTCAGGATTTCAGCGGGAACGTATCCGCGACCTTTTTCGAACTGCAGGTCCATGACCAGATTCGCGTCCTCGTTCAGGGTGGCGATGTGCAGGTCCGGATTCAGGACCTGGATGGATGAATCCACGGCCAGGTCGGAGGCGCGGAAGATACCGGCGCCGCGTTTTTCAATATGAATGACCTTGGGCTCGTCGCGGTTTTCCGATTCATAGCTGACGCGAACTTGCTTCAGGTTTAGAATCAAACGCGTTACGTCTTCCACCACACCTTCGATGGTGGAGAATTCATGAGCGACGCCCTCGATTTTTACGGCGGTAATGGCCGTGCCTTCGATGGAAGACATCAGGGTTCGGCGCAGGGAGTTCCCCACGGTTACGCCATAGCCTCTTTCAAAGGGCTCGGCCACGAATTTCCCGTATCCGGGGCTCGTGGTGTCCTGCGTAAACTCGATCTGTTTGGGGCGCTTCAGACCTCTTAATAAATTCCTGGTGGACAAAACCGTGCTCCTTTTCGCGGAACCGCGAAAACTTATGATTCAATTCTTATCAGTTATTCTCTATCGAATAATTCCGTTCGCCTGTTAATCAGACGCGACGACGTTTACGCGGGCGACAACCGTTATGGGGCAGCGGCGTAATGTCCTTGATGGAACGAACATGCAGGCCTCGAGCGGACAGGGCTCGAATAGCCGATTCGCGACCGATGCCGGGACCTTTCACGAATACTTCGACTTCGCGCATACCGTTATCGATGGCTTTTTCCGCGACGGTTCGGGCGGCCATTTGCGCGGCATACGGAGTGGATTTTCTCGAACCGCGAAACTTCATGTGACCGGCGGAAGACCATGCAAGCACATTGCCCTGGGGATCCGCGACCGTGATGATCGTATTATTGAATGAAGCCTGAATGAATACGCGCCCTCGAGGCACATTGCGTTTTTCTTTTTTCTTTTGCTGCTGGGCCATTGATTTGCCTGCCTTGAGCCGGCATCGCTTCCAGCGATGCCTTCATAAATAGGTTATTACTTCGCTTTCTTCTTACCCGCGACGGTTTTCTTGGAACCCTTACGCGTGCGCGCATTGGTTTTCGTTTTCTGCCCGCGTACGGGAAGATTCAGACGATGACGCAAACCCCGATACGAACCAATGTCCATCAAACGCTTGATGTTCAGGTTGATCTCGGTGCGCAAATCACCTTCGACGCGATGGTCTTCACCAATAACGCGGCGAATAGCGGCGATCTGCTGCTCCGTCAGATCCTTTACGCGAAGAGTCTCGTCAATTTCCGCCTTGCGGAGGATCTTTTCGGAGGACGTACGTCCAATTCCGAAGATGTAAGTCAGGCCGATTACGACCCTCTTTTCCCTGGGTAAGTCTACTCCCGATATACGTGCCATAATGATTCCAGCCTTATCCTTGTCTCTGCTTGTGACGCGGATTTTTGCAAATTACGCGTACGATGCCCTTACGCTTGATGACCCTGCAATCACTGCAGAGCTTTTTTACCGATACGCGAACTTTCATGACTTTCGGCTTCCTTTACCTGTATTTCCTTCAATTGCTTCCAGCGAGGCTTATTTCTTTCGAAAAATAATTCGGCCGCGCGTCAAATCGTAGGGCGAAAGCTCAACTACGACTTTGTCTCCGGGCAGGATCCGAATGTAGTGCATTCTCATCTTACCCGAGATATGAGCCAGTACGCGGTGTCCATTTTCCAGCTCCACGCGAAACATCGCGTTGGGCAGGGGTTCCACGACGACTCCCTCAACTTCTATTGCATCTTCTTTTGCCACGTTATTTCAGACCGATTTTTTTCGCTGGGTGCCGTATTTTTCTCGACAATGCAAAAAAAATGCCATGTTTCGGCGCGCGGGCCCAGTGTCAGCAAGAATCCTGGTCAAAGGTTTTTCCGGCCTCAAAAAAGGCCCTTCGAACCTTACAGACTCTTGAGAACTCCGCGAATACGCTCGGTTATTTCCTCCAGGCTTCCCAGCCCGTCGATATCCTTCAAAATACCTTCTTTCTTATAATAATCGATCAGCGGCAGAGTCTGGTCATTGTAGTTCTTGAGGCGATTCTTGATCACGTCGATCGTGTCGTCGGCGCGGCCTTCTTTCTGGGCTCGCTCCAGCAACCTCTGCACCAGCTCATTATCTTCCACGGCCAGATTCAAAGCACAATCCAGCTTCTGACCCATATCGCTCAAGAGAGTCTTGAGCGCATCAGCCTGCCCCGCCGTGCGAGGAAAACCATCCAGGATGTAACCCTTCTGGGCGTCGTCTTCCTTCAGACGATCCTTAATGATGCCTACAACGACTTCATCGGGCACCAGGCCGCCGCTTTCCATAATGGATTGCGCCTTCTTGCCCATCTCCGTACCGGCCTTAATGGCGGCGCGGAGGATGTCTCCCGTGGAGATCTGGGGAATGCCGTATTCATCACAGATGATCTTGGCTTGCGTGCCTTTGCCGGCCCCCGGAGGACCCATGAATAGTAACTTCATATCTTCTCTGTCCTCCCTCTGATTTAACCCGTGCGGCCCTTAATGCGACCTTTCTTCATAAAGCCTTCGTAATTGCGCATGAGCAATTGCGATTCCAGTTGTTTCAGCGTATCCAGGGAAACGCCTACGATAATAATCAGCGAAGTCCCGCCGAATGTATATGCCAGTTGTTGAATACCGGGCGCGCTACGCAGACCCATCATATTGATGATCAGATACGGCGCGAGAGCCAGGGCCGCCAGGAAGATAGCACCCGGCAGGGTGATCTTGTTCAGGGTCGACTCCAGGTATTCCTTGGTCTGCGCGCCGGGACGAATACCGGGAATAAAGCCGCCGTATTTCTTCAGGTTCTCCGCCAGTTCCTGCGGGTTAATCTGAATCGCCGTATAGAAATACGTGAAGAAGATGATCATTACGGTGTAGATCACGTAATACGGAATCTGCATGTACCAGTTGGGTGACAGCGGATCCATCCAGTTGAGCATAATCGCCCAGCCGGGCCATGATTGCGAGTTCTGCCCCAGCATGCCGAAGACCGTTTGCGGAAACAGCAACAAGGACGACGCGAAGATGATCGGCATTACGTTGGCCGAGTTCAGCTTGAACGGAATGCTCTGGCTACGGGCCTGAACCATGCGGCGACCCTGCATCTTCTTACCATATTGCAGGGGAACTTTCCGCACCCCCTGTGTGAGTATGACCGTGGCCGCTATCAATAACAAGAATAGGACCGATAAAATGATACCGTCAAAGATGGGGATGCGTCCACCGCCCCCGGTTCCACCGGAAAAAAGCTTAACGAGAAGGACCGGCAGCTGCGCGATGATGCCCGCCATAATCAGCAGGGAAACACCATTACCAATACCACGCTCGGTGATTTGTTCGCCCAGCCACATCAACAGAATCGTGCCTGTCGTAATGGTAATCACGCCCAGAATCATGAACCAGGTGCGATTCATACTCGGGGAGACCAGCGGCATCTGGGAGCGACTCTTCGCGTCCAGGGCCCAGATCAGGATAAAGATAGCTTGAATGGCGCAAAGCACGATGGTGCCGTAGCGCGTATACTGATTGATCTTCTTGCGGCCTTCTTCGCCTTCGCGCTGCAGACGCGCCAGGGGAGGAATGACCACCGTGAGAAGGTTCATGATAATCGAGGCCGAGATGTACGGCATGATACCCAGCGAGAAGACGGACAGCTTGAACAGCGCTCCACCGGAGAATACGTTAACGACATCCAGGAAGCTCTGACCTTCCGGACGCATATCCGCGACGGCCACGGGGTTCACGCCGGGAATACTGATGAATGAACCAAAACGGTACAGCACCAGGACGCCCAGGGTGAACAGCAGCTTGTTGCGCAGTTCGGGAATTCTGAATATGTTGATTATCGCTGACATGAACTATCCCTGTCGCCGATTACTTGCCGGCCGTCTCTTTGCCCGGATCCGCTTTCTTTTCTTTCTTGACCTTTTCGCGAACGGTTGCCGAACCACCCGCGGCTTCGATTTTCTTCTTGGCGCTTTCGGAGAAAGCATCCGCTGAAATCTTCAGACCCGATTTAAGGTCGCCATTGCCGAGAATCTTTACCAGCTTGTCCGCATCCTTGATGAGACCGGCTTTTACCAGGTCGGCGGGAGCGACATCACCGGACAGACCGGCTTTGTCCAGGTGAACCAGGTTCACGAGCTGGAATTGCTTCTTGAAAATGTTCGTAAAACCACGCTTGGGCAAACGGCGATGCAGGGGCATCTGACCGCCCTCGAAACCCGCGCGGCGAGAATAACCCGTACGCGACTTCTGGCCTTTCTGGCCTTTACCGCTGGTCTTACCCTTGCCCGACGGACGACCACGTCCGAGACGAACGGGCTTACGCCGACTGCCGGCGGCCAGCTTCAGGGGCTCGGGCACGACTTCGCGTTTGTCCGCTTTCTTCTTCTTGTCAGGCGAAAGAGACGCGTAGTTAAGATTTTCTTTTTTATCGCTCATTTCAGTTTTCCCCTCTTAAAATCTTCTTAAGAGACGGGCTCCACTTTCAGCAGGTATTCAACCTGTTTGATCATTCCATTGGTAACCGGCGTAACCTTGTGCTTACGGGTAGCGTTCACTTTACGCAACCCCAGGGCCCGCAGGGTTTTGCGATGAATCGGATTACGACCGATGGGGCTTTTCACCAGCGTAATATTTACGAATGATTCACTCATTTTAAGTTCTCCGTACGGTGTCGCGCTCCGCGAAATTATTTCTCACCCGCGGTCAGACCGAAGAGCTGACCGAACTGAATGCCGCGCTTACGAGCGGAATCGGCCGGGCTTTCCAGTTGCTTCAGCGCATCCAGGGTTGCCTTAACCACGTTCAGGGGGTTCTTGGAACCGATAACCTTACTCAGGATGTCATGAATACCGGCCTGCTCCACGACGGAACGCACGCCTTCTCCGGCGATAATCCCCGTTCCCGGAGTAGCCGGTCGAAGAACCACGCGAGTAGCCTTGTAGCGCCCTTCCACTTCATGGGGAATGGAATTGGTGCGGCTCAAGCGAACATTCACGAGTCCGCGGCGAGCGGTTTCGATCGCCTTGCGAATGGCGTCCGGAACCTCATTGGCCTTGCCCAGTCCGATACCTACGCGATTGACTTGATCGCCCACGACCGCCAGTGCGTTGAAGGAGAAGCGACGACCACCCTTCACTACCTTGGAGACGCGCTTGATGCGGACTACTTTCTCTACGAACTCTTTTTCCAGTTCTTGTTGCATTACTTAAAACTCCAGTCCCGATTCGCGGGCTGAATCCGCGAAAGCTTTGATGCGGCCGTGATATTGACCACCGCGACGATCCAGAACAACCGCCTTGACGCCTTTTTCCAGCGCGCGTTGTGCCAGAACCTGACCCAGCTTCGTAGCCGCTTCTTTCGTTTTCTTTGAATCGCCCTCGAAGGACTTTTCGCGGGTCGAAGCGGCGCAGATGGTGCTGCCTTTCTGGTCGTCCACCAGTTGGGCCCACAGAAAACGATTGCTGCGCTTAAACACCAGGCGCGGACGCGGATGCCGCGATTTAACGGCAAAACGAACTCGCTGAATGCGGCGACCCAACCTTTCCCTTTTTTCAACCAATCTATTCATCTTTGAATTCCATCCCGGCCCAAGAATCGGACGCTTCTATACCTTATTATTTCTTACCTGCCTTACCGGCTTTACCAGCCTTGCGGCGAATCTGCTCATCGGCGTATTTAACACCCTTACCCTTGTAGGGCTCGGGCGGACGCAGGGCGCGAATTTCCGCGGCAACCTGTCCGACGCGCTGACGGTCGATGCTTTCCAGCTCGATTCGAGTCTGGTCCGTTACTTGCGCCTTGATACCTTCGGGCAGTCCGTAACGAACTTCGTGGGAATAGCCCAGGGAGAAAACCAGTTCCTTGCCCTTGAGCTGCGCGCGATAACCAACGCCCACCAGCTCCAGATTCTTTTTCCAGCCCGTGCTTACGCCGAGAACGTTGTTGTTCAGAAGCGCCCGCGCCATGCCGTGGTTGGCTTTCTGGGTGCGCGAATCGTCCTTGCGCTTCAGCTGTACAAGACCGCCGTCCTCCTCGATGGAGATACCGGCCGGCAAGGGCGATTTCATTTCGCCCTTGGGTCCTTTCACGGCAATTTCATTGCCTTCGACCTTGAAGCTCACGCCTGACGGCAGTTTAATGGGAGCATTGCCTACTCGTGACATCTATAATCTCCTGATAAGTCCCCGGCCTGATTACCAGACCTGGCAGATTACCTCTCCGCCGATATTGAGTTTCTTCGCGTTGCGACCCGTCATCACGCCTTTCGAGGTGGAAACGATGGAAATACCCATGTTGTTTCGTACGGGACGCAGCTCCTTGGAATTGATATAAGAACGGCGACCGGGCTTACTGACGCGCTCCAGTTGACGAATAACCGGATTGCGACCGTCCACGTAGCGCAGCTTAACCTCGATGTCGGTTTTCTGCTTATCGCGTTTCACCGAGTATCCGTCGATAAAGCCTTCCATCTTCAAAATGTCCAGGATGGCGACTTTCAATTTGGAACCGGGAAACAGCACGGCATCGTGCTTCGCGCGGGAAGCATTGCGAATACGTGTCAGCATGTCGGCGATAGGATCTGAAAGACTCATATAAAATTCTCCGAAATATTACCTGTGTATGTTTCTCTTACCAGGATGACTTAATCACCCCGGGAATCTGCCCGGTGTTGGAGAGGTCCCGAAAACAGATTCGGCACATGTCGAAACGGCGCATGTAAGCGCGCGATCGCCCGCAGAGGGGGCATCGATTGTATTGCCGTACACCGAAACGCTGCTTACGCTTCGCTTTTTCTATCATGGATTTTCTTGCCATTGTTGATTCCGTGATTACCGTTTATTTACTTCAGTTCTTGCGATAGGGCATGCCCAGTCTCTTGAGCAGGCTCCGCGCCTCATCATCCGATCGGGCCGTCGTGACCATGATGATGTTCATCCCGTGATACGAATCGACCTTATCGACGTTGATCTCCGGGAAAATGATTTGTTCCTTAATGGACATGCTGTAGTTACCGCGACCGTCGAAACTCTTGGGACTGATGCCCTTGAAGTCACGAACTCGCGGCAGAGCGATGTTAATGAGTCGCTCCAGGAAGTCATACATCATGTCCCCACGCAGGGTCACTTTGCATCCGACTACCATGCCTTCGCGCAGCTTAAAGCCGGCGATGGACTTGCGGGCTACCGTTTTCACGGCGGCCTGACCGGTAATCAAACCCAGTTCCTCGATTGCCTTCTCCATGCCGCGGGGGTTCGTATGCGCGTCACCCATACCGACATTGAGTACGATTTTCTCCAGACGAGGCACCTGCATTACGGACTTGTAGGTGAACTCCTTCATCAGTTCCGGAACAATCGTTTCCTTATATGTTGCAGCTAATCCAGCCATTGCAATTGCTCTCCAGTCCCGCCGACTTACTTGTCGACTTCCTTACCGTCGGGACGCGAAACACGAACTTTCTTATCGTCCTTAACATTATATCCGAGGCGAACGCCTTTCTTCTTCTTCGAATCGTACAGCTGCACGTTCGAAATGTGAATCGAAGATTCAATCTCCAGGATACCGCCCTGGGGGTTTTCCTGGGTGGGTCGCTGAAAACGCTTGAGCTTATTTACGCCTTGAACGTAAACCCGGTCGTTAATCACGGCCATAATCTTGCCGCGCTTGCCTTTCTGCGAACCCGAGATGACGATAACCTCGTCTTCTCGCTTCAGCTTCGTATTGCGTATTTTCTTTTGCTCTTCGGCCATTAGAGTACCTCCGGAGCCAGCGAAACAATCTTCATGAATTTCTTGTCTCGCAACTCCCGCGCGACCGGCCCGAAAATACGGGTTCCGCGCGGATTCATTTTCTCATCGATAATTGCGCAGGCATTGTCGTCGAAACGGATGTAAGATCCGTCCGGTCGACGAATTTCCTTCTTGGTGCGAACGACTACGGCTTTCTGAACCGCCTTTCCGTGCACTTTCTTACCAGTGGAGTCCTTGAGACCGTATCCGGGCAGCGCGTCCTTTACCGCCACGACGATGATATCGCCCACGGTGGCATAACGCTTGCGCGAACCGCCCAGAACCTTGATGCACTGAACCTTGCGCGCGCCGGTGTTGTCCGCGACTTCCAGTTTCGTTTGCATCTGAATCATTGAGCTTTCTCCAGAATCTTGAATAGGCGATGACGCTTATCGGCCGAAAGGGGTCGCGTTTCGATGGCGCTTACGAGATCCCCGAGATTAGCTTCATTCTTCTCGTCGTGAATCTTGATGCGCTTCGATTTCTTCTGCGTCTTCTTGAACAAGGGGTGCATCTTCGTGGTTTCCACGAGAATGATGCGGGTCTTGTTGTTTTTCACGGACACAACGCGGCCTTGCAGAATCTTGATGTTCTTACTGCGTGTATCCTGTGCTTTATCTTGCTGCGACATTTAGGGCCTCTATAATTGCTCTATACAATTGCTGTGCGTGGGCGATTCGCTTCCCGCGACTTACGCCTTAGCCTTCTTCTTATCTTTCTTTTTCTTCTTACCGGACTTTTCCTTGATGGTGGCCTTTCCGTCGGCGCGTTCTTTTTGAACGGTCAGAATAGCGGCGATGTTTCGTCGCAGGCGACGAATACGACCGGGATCCTGTAGAGAGCGAGCCACGGCGAAGGTGAAACGCAGTTCGCGAATCTCGGAATGCGCCTCATCCATTTCCTTTACCAGCTCTTCGTCCGTCATTTCATGAAATACTGAACCCATAATTGCCCTCGTTGAATCGACTTGTTCGTCACCGACGAAACACTATCAGTCGATCAGCTCCTTTTTGACGAATACGGTTTTGATGGGCAGCTTGTGGGAAGCCAGCTCGAGAGCTTCTCGGGCCAGTTCCGCGTCCACGCCGCTGATTTCAAAAAGCATACGACCGGGTTTGACAACGGCTACCCAGTATTCCGGGCTACCTTTACCACTACCCATGCGAGTTTCCGCCGGCTTCTTCGTGACGGGCAGATGCGGGAAAACACGAATCCACATCTTACCACCCCGCTTTACGCGACGGGTCATGGTTCGACGAGCCGCTTCAATCTGGCGGGCCGTCAGACGACCGGAGGTTACGGCTTTGAGACCGAACTCCCCGAAGGATACACGATTGCCGCGCTGGGACTTACCCTTGAGGCGACCGCGTTGTCGTTTTCTGTACTTTACTCTTTTTGGAGCTAACATTTCTAATCCGTTTTCTCGCTTTAGTTAATGCGTTTCGTTTTCTGCGTCCCCGACGATTAGCTCGTGCGACGCTTTACCGCGTATTTGTCTTCCTCTTCCTCTTCGCGGCCGGGAAGCAAATCGCCGTGATAAATCCAAACCTTAATACCGATGATACCGTAGGTGGTCTTGGCTTCGGAAGTGCCGTATTCCACTCGCGCTCGCAGGGTGTGCAGGGGCACTCGGCCGTCCTTGTATTGTTCCGTGCGAGCCATATCCGCGCCGTTCAAACGACCGGCCACCATGATCTTCACGCCGTCGATGCCGCCGCGCATGGCCCCGCGCAGGGCTTGCTTCATCACGCGACGGAAGGGCATACGCTGTTCCAGCTGCTGCGCGATACCGTCGGCAATTACCTTGGCTACCGTTTCCGGCTTCTTAACTTCGATAATGCTGATGTTCAGGGGCTTGGAAACTTTCTTCTTGAGGTCCTTCTTCAGGGCTTCAATGTTCGCGCCGCGCGGTCCGATAACAACGCCCGGACGAACCGTGTGAATGTTCACGTTCAGCTTTTCCGGAAAGCGCTCGATGATGACGCGCACGATACCGGCACGCTTGAAGCGCTTCTTGATGACTTCGCGAATCATCAAGTCCTCATGCAGATTAGCGCGATATTCTTCCTTGGAATACCATACGGAATCCCAGGTGCGCGTAATACCCAGGCGAAGACCCAGCGGATGTACCTTTTGACCCATTTAATTAACCAAACCTCTTGAAAATCTCGATAATGCCTTAATCTCTTTAGAGCGAATCGCCTTAATCGTCGCTCAGAACCACCGTGATGTGACTGGTGGGCTTGTGAATCCGAACGCCGCGTCCGCGAGCACGGGGGCGAAAGCGCTTCAGCACGGGGCCGCCGTCCACGTATACTTTCTTTACGAACAGCTCGCTGTCTTTTACGGATTCGTTAGCCACGGCCGCGTTCGCGCGAGCCGACGCCAGAACCTTCTCCAGAAATCGAGCGCCCTTCTTCGGCATGAAACGCAGTGCGTCCATGGCCTCCGGATATGAATAACCCCGGATCTCGTCAGCTACCAGTCGCACTTTGCGGGGGCTGATGAGCAGGAATTTCGCTGTTGCTTTCTTTTCCATTTCCGATTTGTTCCTGTCTTAACGATAATAACGATTAGCGCTTGGATTTCTTATCCAGGCTGGTGTGTCCGCGATACGTACGGGTCGGCGCGAACTCACCCAATTTGTGACCGACCATGTTCTCATTGATGTAAACCGGGATGAACTTGTTGCCGTTGTGCACCAGAATGGTGTGTCCGATCATTTCCGGAAAAATCGTGGAACGTCGAGACCAGCTTTTGAACGGCTTCTTGTTGCCTTCGCCGTTCATGCGATTGATGCGAGCCATCAGGTAGTCGTCGATGAAAGGTCCCTTTTTTAAAGATCGTGCCATTTAATATACTCCGAGTATTTCGCCTGCGTTACAGCCTTACTTACCGATGCGCTTGTTGATTCGTCGTTGAACGATGAATTTATTCGAAGGCTTATGCTTCTTACGCGTTTTATAACCCTTGGTGGGCTGACCCGTGGGGCTCACCGGATGGCGACCACCGGAAGTCTTACCTTCACCACCACCATGGGGGTGATCCACCGGGTTCATGACCACACCGCGCACTTTCGGGCGGCGACCCATCCAGCGAGAGCGACCGGCTTTACCCAGGCTAATCAAGCTCAGGTCCTTATTGCCGACGACGCCGATGGTGGCCAGGCATTCATGATGCACTTTGCGAATTTCGCCCGAGGGCAGCTTCAAGGATACGTGCTTGCCGTCTTTCGCGGCTACGGTAGCGAAACCGCCGGCGGAACGAGCCATCTGGCCGCCGCGCCCGGGCTGCATCTCAATGTTGTGCACGCTGGTTCCCGGGGGAATCAGGCGCAGGGGCAATGCGTTGCCCGGCTTGATGGGCGCTTCGGGGCCGGTGAGAATGGGCTGACCCACTTCCAGTCCGTCCGGAGCCAGAATATAGCGATACTCGCCGTCGGCGTACTTCAGCAGAGCGATGTTCGCCGTGCGATTCGGGTCATAGTCAATGGAAGCGACTACGGCCGGAACGCCGAGCTTGTTTCGCTTGAAGTCGATAATCCGATACTTGCGCTTGTTACGACCACCCTTACGGCGTACGGAGATGCGACCCTTGTTGTTGCGACCCGCCTTGTAGTTCAAGGGCGCCAGCAAACTCTTGGGGGCTTCGTTGCCCGACAGCACGGAGAAATCCAGAACGGATTTGTAGCGCGTTGCCGCTGTAGTCGGTTTGAATTTTTTAATAGCCATTATCTTTCTCGATACTTAATCGCTGTTTGCTTTCGTTGTCGGGTTTAGTTGGCGGTGGCCTGGAAGTCGATTTCCTGACCGGCGGCCAGGGTTACGATTGCCTTTTTCCAGGACGGCAACTTGATTCGATCATTGCGAAAGCGCTTCTTCTTACCGGGAACATTGATGATGTTCACCTTCGTTGCTTTAACCTTGTAAATATGATACAGGGCTTGCTTGATCAGCTCTTTATTAGCGTCGATATGCACATGGACCGTGTAGCGATTCACGTCCTTGCGCGGATTCTTGTCTTCTTCCGTCTTCTCCGTGAATACCGGAGCGCGGATTACTTCATGATAATTCATGCGCTTGCCGCCTCAGCCCCGCGAGGAGACTTCTTGTAGGTTTCCACCAGACCGCTGATGGCCGCTTCCGCGATAACGACATGGTCCGCGTGATGCAGCTCGGGAGCCGTCAGGCGATTGGCGTCGATAAGCGTAATGTTTTCCAGGTTGGCGAAGGAGCGCTTCAGCTTTTCATCTCCACCCTCGGAGACGAACGCGACGCGAGTCTTGCCTTCCGTCAGGCCCATGGCCTTGAATACACCGAAGACCTTGCTGGTGCTGAAGTCGTCGGATTTCAGCTCGGTCAAAACGCTCAAGGAAGACGAGTTGGCTTTCCCGGCGAAAATGGAACGAAGGCCGGCGCGACGCTTCTTCTTCGTTACCTTGATGGTATAATCACGAGGAACCGGACCGAACATGGTAGCACCGCCGCGGAACTGCGTGGAACGCGTAGAACCCTGGCGAGCATTACCCGTGCCTTTCTGGCGATAGGGCTTTTTACCACCGCCGCTTACTTCGCTTACAGTTTTGGTTTTGTGAGTTCCCTGACGACGATTGCGCAATTCGGCGCGCAGCACTTCGTGCATGGCGGCGGCGCTGATCACTTCGCTGGAAAACATCGCGTCGGGCAGATCAATATCGCCCGCTTGCTTTCCGGAACTGTCGTATTTCTTGACTTTCATTTCTTATTAGCCTCGGCTCAAATCATCCCCGGGTTATTTTCCCGGGCGATTGTCTTTACGACTGGGCTTCAATCCTTACCAGACTGGTGCGAGCCCCCGGAACCGCTCCCTTT
>CAZGYS010000073.1:0-15732 GCA_964530305.1 uncultured Leptospiraceae bacterium | reverse complement strand
CTGAACACTCGAAAATTCTTATAACCGCCCCGAGAACCGACGTAGAGCAAATAGGGTTCGGAAACGGGCCTTTCGCTTTCCGGCAGAGGACGAAAGCCCGGATCGACACCCAGATGTATTACGCTGGTGCGCGCGGGGTCGACGCGACCCGCATACAGTTCCATAAGATCTCGCCGGGTACTTTCGGAGATACAGATGATCCGATGAGCCTTACGCAGAGCCCATGCCTTCTGCAGCGCATGCACCTTCAAGGCCGCGCCGGAGCGAAATTTCTCATATATTAAATCGTAAACCGTGATGACGTTTCGTGCGGCGTTGCCCCCGGCAAAGCGATAGTAGCTGGAATGAAATACGGTCGGCTCACCCTCCAGGTTAACAGGCGGGAAATAGCGCTCCAGCTTGAATCGGTTTCGGGCGTGCCCCGTACTCAGTTCAATGTCGGCCGTATTTTCCAGGCCTTGTTCCAGCTCTCGCCAGTAGGTTGAAATACCGCCGAACTTCTGTAAGGCGTAGATGATATTGTCCAGCCGGACCTTGATTCTTCGCATGACTTCGAGACTTCAGGCTCGGCGGCACGGGGGCCATGTCAAGTAAAAGAGAGAAATTTCGCTTGCATGCTTGCTCCGCGAAAACATCATCGCCCGCGAGTATTCGCGCCAATGAGTAAGCTACGCCACATGAATCGCCGCGAAATAGAAACCTCTCGAATGCTCCGTCTACTTTCCCCGGGAGGTTCCTTGCATTGAATATATTGGCGGCCGAGGATATCGGCAAGCGCATGGCGGGGGACCAGCTTTTCAAGGAAGTATCCCTGGGCATCGCCCGCGGCCAAAAGGCCGCCCTCATCGGTGTAAACGGCTGCGGTAAAAGTACGCTTCTGCGGATTCTCGCGGGGGTCGAGGAAGCGGACTCGGGCCGCGTCGTTCGCAACAAGGAACTGCGAACGGCCTTTCTTTCGCAAGAGCCGGAGTTTAATCCGGAGCATGACATTCTACGCCATGTTCTGGCCGGCGAAGGCCCCATGGTCGCGCTGATTCGCGACTATCGCGCGGCGGTGGAAGCGGTACGCGAAGGCGGCGGCGAAACCGCGCAAAACAATCTCGCCGCCCTGGAGGCCCGCATGGACTCCATGGGCGCGTGGAATTTTGAGAGTGAGGTTTCCACGGTCCTCGCGGCCCTGGGACTGAAGGAACTGAATCGCCCCATGGGCTCTCTCTCCGGCGGAATGCTCAAGAAGGTGGCGCTGGCGGCCGTCCTCGTCGATGACGCGGATTTGATCCTCCTGGATGAGCCGACGAACCACCTGGACATGGATACGATCATCTGGCTTGAGGAGCGCCTCAAGAAAACCACGAAGGCCGTCGTCCTGATTACTCATGACCGCTACTTTCTCGATCACGTAGTTGATAAAATTTACGAGATCGATGAAGGTGAGCTCGTGCGCTATGACGGTTCCTACGAATACTACCTGGAACACAAGGAACTCCGAGACCAGGAGCGCATTCGGGACCGGGAGAAAGCCCGCAACACTCTGCGAAAGGAGCTGGAGTGGCTGGGACGCCAACCGAAAGCGAGAGGCACTAAACAAAAAGCACGCATCCAGCGTATAGACGATATCCTGAAAAGAGCTCGGGGTTCATCGCGCGACGAATTCGCATTCAGTGTTTCCGAACGAAGACTGGGCAAACGGATTCTGGAGGCGGAAGAGCTTTCAAAATCCTTCGGCGATGCCTCTTTGTTTACCGATTTCACTCATTTCTTCAAGGCCGGTGAACGCATAGGTCTGGTCGGTCCCAATGGTTCCGGCAAAACGACTTTTCTTCGTATCCTGTCCGGCTCCTTGAACGCCGATTCGGGCGAGATTCGACGAGGCAGCAACACCGTTTTCGGTATTTTCGATCAACTACCCGCGAAAATGTCGGAGGACCGACGCGTTATCGACTACGTGCGGGAAACCGCGGGGGCCCGAATCACCATGGCGGACGGCTCATCGTTGACGGCCGACCGGATGCTGGACTATTTTCATTTTGACGGGCGATTGAAGCATTCATTCATACATCGCCTTTCGGGAGGCGAAAGGCGACGCCTGCAACTCGTCATGGTCTTGATGGCCAACCCCAATTTCCTGATCCTTGATGAGCCGACGAACGATCTGGATGTCCAAACCCTATCCTTGCTCGAGGACTTTCTCGAACGCTTCGCCGGCTGCCTGCTGGTCGTGTCCCATGATCGATATTTCATGGATCGCGTCATTGATTCGCTCTTTGTTTTCGGTTCCGGGGAAATTTCGCCTTTCCCGGGCAATTGCACGGACTATCTCATGTGGCGCACGGCGAAAACGGGAGTCGGCGATAGTGAATCATCGGTCGAGCCGGAGCAAGCTTCGCCGAATACTTCGGATAATCGCAAGGATGATCGCGCGCGAAAGCTGTCGAATCGCGAACGCGCCGAATTCGCTTCACTGGAAGGCGAAATTGAGCAGCTCGAAGAAGAAAAAGGCCGGCTGGAGGCGGTTCTTTCCGGTGGAGGCGACTACAAGGAGGTTGCCGAAGCCGGCCAACGTCACGGGGAAGTCGAACTTCTGATCAAGGAGAAGATCGCTCGATGGACCGAACTGGCTGACCGGCCGTCCTAGTGCGCGCGGCGTCGGGCCGCCAGCAAGGTAATATCGTCCATCCGAAATCGCCCCGCGCGAAACGTTTCCTCGGCGGCCAGCATGGCTCCGATCAACTGGTTCATGGGCTGTGAAGCTCGCACACGCAGGATCTCATCCATCCGCTCCTCGCCGAACATCTCATTCGCCGCGTTCATGCTTTCCGGAATACCGTCCGTGTAGAGGAGCAACACATCGCCTTGCTCAAATTTACATTCGCCTTCGTCCATGTCGACGGAATCGAGCATCCCTAGATAGGGGCCGGTCAACTCCAGGCGACTAATTGCTCCGGCCGTCCCATGATAGACCGGCTGTTCGGGATGCCCCGCGGATGCGTATTTGAGTTTGCCCCGCGTTATCATTATGTCCACGACTATCGCCGGGAAAAATATCTTCATTTCCGCGAACCTGGCGGCAAGATGGTGGTTCATTTCCTCGAGCAGCCGCGCCGGGCTGGTGATACGATTCTTCAGGGATTCGTATTCCGTCTTGATTACCATCGTCACCAGTGAGGCTTGTACTCCGTGACCAATTGCATCCGCCACCATCAGTCGGATTACTCCCGGTCGGATCTCCGCGATATCCAATATATCTCCGCCGACACGATGGCGCGGCTGATACGAATAGCCGTATTCAAGCCCCGTCAGTTGAAGTTCCGACGAAGGAAGAATCCGTTGTTGTACCTGGCGAGCTGTTTGCAAATCATCGCGAATCACCTTGAGGCTCTCGCGCGCTTTCTCGTGCAATCTCCGATACCGCACTTCGCTTTCTTTCAAGGCTTTTTCAGCACGTTCGCGGTCCGTGACATCGTAGTGAATGCCGATATTCTTTTGAATCCGTCCCTCCGCGTCGTGTAAGGAAACAACTATCGTTTCGCAATAGCCCGAACTTCCGTTCTTTCGGACAATCCGGCGACGACCAGCCCAGCGGCCATCTCGCGCAAGTGCTGCGCGCACCAGGGGCGCGGTTTGCTCATTCTCCCGCGGTTCATACAATAACGCAACCGGCTGCGCCAGCACTTCATCTCGCGCATAACCGAATGTTCTTTCAGCCCCCGGGTTCCAATCCAGTATGTAACCCTCGGGATCACACATTATGATTCCATCCGATGTGTTTTCGAAGGCCAGCGCGTATTCCTGGAGGATTTGCTCGGTTCTTTCGTATTCACTTATCTGCGCGCGGAGAACACGCTCGCGCTCCAAAAGTCCGGCATTCCTGCGTCTTAGTTCCGACAACTCAAGATGTAGTTGCTCAAGATTTTGTGGCAACACGTGATCGGATAACCCGCTGTCGTCATTTGTGGTATGCTCGCCAGACATGATATTGGACGAGCTTCAAGGTAGCGTGCATTTCAAGAGCTGGTCAAGTGTTTATCGTGAAATCAAGGTAGGTTACTGATGGTGAGACTCGATTGCTTCTATCAAATCGAATTCAAGATTCTCTATAAATTCAATATTGCGAGTCATGTTGTAGAGCTGCAGAGTTCCCTCATAGAGCTGGAAGATTTTCATTGAAATTCTCTTGGGGTCTAACGACTCTCCCAAATGGCCTTGCTTACGTTGCTCGTGAAAGTATTGCTCAAAGAAGTCTAACCAGTTGAGCACTATTTCCCGAGTTGAGTCTTGAAATACATTCGTATTTACGGGTGTTTGAACGCTAAAATTGGCGACGGCACAGCCTCGATAATTTGCATTGAGCTTCGCTTCGCGCTTTAGCAATGAGGCCCAACCACGAATAAATCCGCGGTAGTGCTTGTGCTTGGACATCAATCGTTCCATTAACGATTGAAATTCAAGTTGCTTTTTCTTTAGATATTCAAGCCCCAGATCATCTTTCGATTTAAAGTACTTATACAAGCTAGCCTTGAAAGTACCCGATTCCGACAGAATCTGATTAATCCCGGTATTGGGATATCCCTGATCATAAAAAAGCTCAAGGGCTTTCGTGATGATTTTTTCTCTTGGTGACATCTGGGCCTACCCTGTAGTCTTCTTAAGGGTGAAATCCACTGCGAAGCAAGACGACTTAGCTCCGACACTAGTAAGTAATATCCTAGCATCTACATCGGGAGATGCTTTTCGGCTAAAAAGCAAGCGTAGACAAATCGGTCTACCACATTTTGTCGCTTTAATCGCATAAGGATAGGTCACGTGGCGACCTGAAGACGCAGTCGATTTCCTTAAAATGATATGCCGCTACGAAGAAATAAGCCCTCGTCAATTCCCACCGTTGAAGTTATCATTTCCGGCTTCGGCCGACCTTCGCTGGAACCGGACTTTTTCGCCGTCTCATTCTCACAAAGTATGGAATAGGCCCCGAAGCCAATCACGGAAACGCTGCTTGAGAACCCATTGTGAATTGTATATGATTTCCAGCCTTCGCGCATAGTTTTTCTCGAACAAATTAAGCCTGGTAAGACCTACTAGAGTCAGCCTGTCTTCAGGCCTTTTAGTTCTCGAACGGTCAACTTTCCCGCTACTTTCCCGTTGGAGATCAAGAGTTAGTAAGAGCACGAATAGGAGACATTTCGTTAAACCCAAAGAGTCCGCCAATATACCAAGCTCCGCCCAATCCGTGTCAGTAGGTCGAAAATGCTTGGGTTGTAATTCTAACCCTGCTGCTTGATAAGTCTTCTTACAACTTGCGGGATGCTTGGTTCGCTGGTTCGTAATGGTATCTCGAAAGCGATCGAGTAAGAACCGTAGATAAGTGCGAACTGACCAATCGTGAGACTCCAACCGGGCCTCCATTGCGTCTACAAGATAATTTGGTATGAGCACCGTTGATGCGGTACTTGGCGTGTCTTTGATTGAAACCGTTTGAACGAACCTGGTTTTCTTTATTTGAGTCATGTTTACCCCGTTTCTTACAATACAGGGGTGAACGTTTTGCCTTTTGGTGCGTACTTTTTTACTTCTTTCGGTTCACGAGAAATAATTAAGAACGAATTTCGCCGACAGGCATGACCGTAGCCGGGAACCCGGGCAGTATACTTTACCCACCAGCAATTGTCAGAGCACAGACAACTAGCTCCAGAACAAAAATATGAGGCGATGGAATGAGCCTTATGCTAATCGTTCAAAATGAAGCTTGGCAATCGGATCATCGGGGAAATCTACCAGACAGGCGGCAAATGCCTCCCCTGCCCCGGCCATGTCGGAACTATGATAGAGCTCAATACCACGAGTCAAATTTTTGGAAGTGAGGGCTTTCAAATGACGTAAAGCAGGAGGATCGGAATCAAACACTTCATAGACGTCCACGAAGTGTTCCTTGCCCTTCACCTGGACGCGATCAATGAAGCGGATATGATAATTCTCGGGAGACTCAAGGCCCCTTCGGGTTTCATCACTGATCAGAAGATTTACACCATAAGTTTTCGTCAGGCTTTCCAGACGTGACGCGAGGTTAACCGCGTCACTAATAACAGTTCCCTCCATTCGATTAAACTCGCCCACTGTGCCGAGCATCATGTCACCCGTGTGTACACCGATACCAATACGTACGGGTTCTCTATTTTTACGGCCGCGAGACTGATTAAACTCCTGAAGCCTTTGCAGCATCAAAATGCCGGCCGACACGGCTCGATCGGGGGAGCCGTCAAAGAGAGCCATAATGGCATCTCCGATGAATTTATCGATGAAGCCCTGATGTTTACGAATAACCGGGCCCATCTGATTCAGATATGAATTTATGAAAGCAAAGTTCTCCTCCGGAGTCATTTTTTCCGAGAGGGTTGTAAAAGAACGAATGTCGCAAAACAAGGCAGTCATCCGATTCTTCACGACATCGCCCAGTCGGACCTCGGCGATACTATTGCGATTTAAATTTCGTAGAAACTCCTGAGGAACGAAACGTTCGAAAGCTCGGTTCATTTTCTGAAGACCCGTATTCGCATTCTCAAGCGACCACCCCGCAAGGCGCAGCTTTACGATCACGAGGATCACATAAAGGAGCAATCCCGTCGCCAGGGCGAACAACAATAGGCGATAAATGTCAGTCTTGTGAGTATCTGCAATATGGCTCCGATTGTAGGCGTCAAAGAGCCGTTCAGCGGCCTCGGAGCGAGTAGATAGAGTAATGCGCTCTACCAACTTATCGACTTCCGCCTTTCGTCTCAAGATATGCTCGCCATGGCGAAGCAATATTACCATATCCGTTTTAGTCGCTCCGCCCAGAGAACCCGTCCTTGAACGCAAATTCTTCAGCCTCACCTGTATGAGTTCCGACAAAGCAGGGTCCCCGGTCACATTAAAGAGTAGCATATCCCTCAAAAGTTCATTGATTGTGAGCGAAATGGGGTAGCTGACGCGTTTATCCAGGCGCCTGGCCGCACGCGGGGCATGGTGGAGGGAATTCCGGAGGATGGCATTGGAAGATTTGAACTGGTCAATGAGCGATTTGCGTTCCCGGAAAACATCGCGATAGTTGAGATACGCTTTATCAACCTTTGGGTGAACCCGGCGATAGCGGGCAACGGTGCCGCGCTGGAGAATGTTCAAGGCACTCTGAATTTTGTCGAGGGACTGGTTCAGCGGATCGTATGATTTAACCAGATAATAGCGAGTCTTCAGCAGATTCTGATTTAATAGCGCATCTTGCTCACGAATCGTGTTGAGAACGCGCGTAATTTCATCATGTTTGTCGAGGAAAACGGAGCGCGAATTAACATAAAGAAAGACCATCAAGCCCATAATGACAAGAAGGAGCCAGAGCTGACGACGTTTAATGAATCGCCGAAGGTTCATGAGGGATCATTACTCCCGGGGCGATTCGTTTCCGTGGGGTCGGAATTTCCTTCGCGTCGCAGGGACTTACCCTTATATTCACCGGTTAGAGTTTTCAAAAACTTGACGATTAAATCCACCTCTCCGGCCTTAAATCGCACTCCCAGTTGAAATCGCCCCATGGCTTGCACGGCATCCGACAGCGTTTTGGCCGTCCCGTCGTGCAAGTAAGGAGCCGTGAGCTCGACATTGCGCAGTGAAGGCACTTTGAATTTATGGCGATCCGCTTCTTTCTTCGTAACGTTAAATCGCCCCAGATCGGCTTTGGTCATGTTTCCACGCAGTTTGAAATAATCGCCTACGACTCCGAAAGTCTGGTACATGTTCCCGCCGACGCCGACGCCCTGGTGACAGGCGATGCAGCCATATCGTTTGAATAAATCATAACCTCGCAATTCGTCCGAAGTCAGCGCATTATTATCGCCTCGCAGCCAGCGATCAAAACGAGAGTTTGGCGTATAAAGAGAACGCTCAAACTCCGCGATGGCGTCGCGTACATACTCTCGGGAAATTCCTTTTCCGTAAACGACCAGAAAACGATCGCGATAATCCGGGCTCGCACGCAATTTGCGCAGGACCGTCTTCCAGTCCATGCCCATCTCCATGGGATTATGAATAGGTCCGTCAACCTGTTCTTCCAGAGTCGCGGCGCGACCGTCCCAGAACTGGCTGAAATTGAAACCGGAATTGAAAACCGTGGGGGCGTTGATATCACCGACCCGCCCGTTCATGCCCCGCGATCGTTCCTTCCCATCGACACCACCTCGCTTAAGATCGTGACACGTAGCGCAGGAGACACGATTCGTTCGAGACAGACGCGCATCGTTAAAAAGCCGACGCCCCAGCTCGACCTTCTGGGCATCGAGTTCAATATGCATGGGAATGGGTTGGATAGGTTCGCTTCTTCGATGCGGCGCAACCTGACCACGACCCTTTCCTGCCCCTTTTTCCAGCGGCATGGATGGCCAACCGAGCACCAGAATCCCACCCACCGCGACTGTGGTTATCAAAATGAAGAGGCGATTCAGCCAGCTATTGTATCGCCCGGGATTTCGCTCCAACTCCCTCGATATCTCGACGATTCTTTTTCCACTCCTGGACATTGGACAATGACTCCGCGCCGGCTCCCCACGTACGTCCCGATATTTTCTGAAAGTTGAATTCCATTACAAGAAGTTTTCCACGGACCGGTGGTTCTCTCGTCGGAACTCCGCGCAGGCACCTATCCCGACTTATTCGACTCAAATCTCACGACGAGGCTGTCTGAGTTCCGACAATTTGATCGACTCAGCCGTGTTTTTCCTTTTAAAAAAGTAGGGGTCGTAGAGCAGTACGGTCCCGAACTTGTACCGTGCTCCCAGAAACAACGAAAACCTCACAAAAACAAGACAAGCATACCCCGATTTTCGAGGCACGAGACCTCCGCAAGAGTTATGGCGACTATCCAGTACTCCGCGACCTGAACTGTGAAGGCGCCCCCGGCGAATTTCTGGCCATCATGGGGGATTCGGGCAGCGGCAAGAGCACATTCTTAAACTTGCTCGCCGGGCTCGACCGGGCCGACGAGGGTGTCTTGCGCGTGGGCGATGTAGAGCCGTCCCAACTGGAGCCCGACGAATTGCAGCGCTACCGTCGAGAGTATGTCGGCATCATCTTTCAGGACTTTAATTTATTGAGTACCCTCACGGCGCTGGAAAACGTCGTCCTCCCCATGCAGCTCCGGGGTGAAAAGCCCGACGGCGATTTCGCGCGCCTATGCCTGGAACGTGTGGGCCTGGGGGAAAAACTGAATCGCCTGCCCGAGGCGCTCTCGGGTGGCGAGATGCAACGAGTGGGAATCGCGCGCGCGCTGGCGCTGCGCCCGCGCCTCCTGCTGGCCGACGAACCCACCGGCAATCTCGATCGGGGCAACAGTCGCGAAGTCATGGAACTTCTGCGTGACATCAATCGCGGCGAAAGCGACGCCCCCGGCCCGGCCATCGTCATGGTAACTCACTCCAGTACGGCCGCCGCCTCGGCGTCGCGAACGCTGGTCATGGAGGACGGACGCCTGCGCCAATGAGCTCCCCTAACCGCAAGCTTCCTCCGAGTCTCAATTATCGTTCATGAATCTCACTTCGCTTTTTAACATCTTTCGCGCGCTCACCTGGCGCTACTATCGTGGTCGCCCCGGGCGATTTCTCCTCTGCGTCCTGGGTTTGTGCGTGGGCGTGGCCGTGGCGGGCGCCATCAATCTGACCAATGATCGCGTCATTCGTTCCTTTCGCTCTTCCATGGACACCATCGCCGGCAACGCCAACCTTCGCCTGCGTCCCGAGCAGGGCCTGGCGCCGGAAGACCTGAAACGCTTGTATTTTCTATGGGAACACGGATCGTTCTCTCCTTATGCCGTAATGCGCGCGGCGATGGGTAATCAAGTCGTTCGTCTGTACGGCTTCGACTTTATCAGCGACGGCGGCCCTCGGCGATTCGCTTTCGCGGGCAGTCCGCCCCCCTCCGGACAAGGTTCCGGACAAAGCGCACGGGGCGGTGCTCCTCAAGCCGAATCGCCCGCGGCCGGGCTGATTGTATCCGAGGATTCCGTGCTGGGCAAAAAAGGCGATCGCGTGCGATTGATCATCAATGCTCGCGTGCGGGAGTTTCGCGTTACCGGCGTCTTGAAGGCCATCAATGGACGATTGCCGGCGCGCAATGCCGCCTTTCTGGATATTTCCCGCCTGCTGGAAATCGAACCAAAGCTCACCGGCGTGGATATCCAGGTAAGCCAGGAAAAGCTGGGCATGGTGCGGTCGGAGCTCCGACAAAAGTTTCCCGGAGCGCGGGTGCAGACCATCAGCGAAAGGCGCAAGATTACCACGGACATGCTGTCGGCCTTCCAGGCCAATCTCCAGGCCCTGGGAATCATCGCCCTGCTGGTAAGCGCCTACCTGGTTTACAATACCATGAACATCTCCGTGCTGCAGAGAGACGCCATGATCGGCTCCCTCTTCTCGCTGGGCGCGGACCGACGCCAGGTCTTCGCGGCCCTCATGGGCGAAGGGCTTCTGCTGGGAATTCTTGGCGGCATCCCCGGGACGATTCTCGCCTGGGCCCTATCGCTTTTGTCCTTTCAGGAAGTTTCCCTGACGCTGGAGAACGTCTTTCGCCTGGATCCCGCTCGGGGCGATGCGGCCGGGCCGGCCTCCATCCTGTATTCCTTCCTGGGCGGATTAGCCTTCGCCGCCTTCGCCGCCTGGTATCCGGCCTGGAAGGGTTCGCGCATGCCCGCCGCGCAAGCACGCAAGGCCGGTCGCTCGGAATACAACCCGCGTAAATTGCTCATGGCCTCGGGCATCGCCCTGGTCTTGCTGATCCTCTTCGTCTGCTTCTATCAACTGGCCCACATCCTGCGCTCCATCGCGCCGGGTTACATGGCCGTGGCCGCCCTGGTGGGAGTATTGAGCTTCACGGCGCCGGGAGCCGTGTGGCTCATGTCGCGCCTGACGGGCATGGCCGGCGGCGGAGCATCGCGTCTGGCCGCGGCGGCGGCCCGCGAACACGTGATGAAAATCGCCGTGGCGGCGGCGGCGCTGGGAATCGCCCTGTCCATGGCGGGCGCCGTGACGACCATGGTAAGTTCCTTTCGCGTAACCGTGGCCGACTGGCTGGAGAAAACCATCGTTGCCGACATTTATATCAAATCGCGCTCCAATGAAAACGCGCTGGTGGGCACCCTGGATCCGGTCATCCCGCGAACCATTGAACAAGACCCGCGCGTCCGGGGCGTCATGACCATTCGCACGGCTACGCGTCTGTATCGCGGAAGCGAAATCACCGTGGGCGCCAATGAATTCCATAAGTTATACAATTTGAGTCGCCTTTCCCTCACGCAGGGTACTCCCCAGGATATTCTTCGCGCCCGTGACCGGAACGGAATATTCATTAGTGAAGTCTTCGCTAATCGCTTCATACATAAACGGGGCGACATCGTAAATATCGCGGGCCACGCACTACCTGTAATGGGCGTCTTTCGCAGCTACAGTTCCCAGCGCGGTTTCGTCCTCATGGACGCCGAGCTCTATGGGAAAATCATCGCGGCGAGTAATCCCCGGGGAGTCGCGGTGTTCTTGAAAAAGGACGTGGACTCGTCGCGGGTCATGCTGGACATTCGCAAGCGTCTGAGCGGTTTCGAGCTGCTGTTGACGCTTTCCAGGGTCATGCGCGGGCGCGCCATGGACGTTTTCGACCAGACCTTTCGCCTCACCTACGCCCTGCAAGCCATCGCCGGAGGCATTGCCGCGCTGGCGGTGATCACGACTTTATTAAGCATCGCGCTGGAAAGGCGTCGAGACTTCGCGACGCTCCGCGCGCTGGGTGCTCGGGACGGAGCGTTAAGCCTGTCCATGCTGCTGGAGGCGTTGATCATTACCGGCAGCGCGCTGCTCATCGCCGCGGTGGGTAGCTTACTCTTGTCCGCCCTGTTAATCTTCATTATTAATCGTTATTCATTCGGCTGGACAATCGTCCCCCATGTGCCGGCTCTTCGGCTGGCGGCCATGGCCGCGGGCATCCTGGCCTTGTCCGTACCGGCGGCCCTCTATCCCATGCGCTATATGCGCCGCGCGAACATAGCGCGGGTATTGAAATCGGAGTAAATCATGCGGCGAACCATATCTTTTTACTCTCTGGCCGCGCTCTTGCTGCTCACGGGTTTCGCTTCAGGCGATTCCGGTTTCGCGCAAAAGCCCGAGACCTTCATCCAGGCCCGCGCCGGCTATCGCTTTAGTTTCCCCCGGGATCATCGCCCGCACCATGGTTATCGCACGGAGTGGTGGTACTACACCGGCACCTTGAAGGCCGAGGACGGGCGACGCTTCGGTTTTCAGTTTACCATCTTCAAGGTCGAACGAAAGCCCAACCCGAGGGGCTCGCATCTGGGCGACGGTGTTTTTTTCATGGCCCACATGGCCCTATCCGATCCCGACGCCGGGCGCTTTTATTTTACGGAACGCATCCAGCGTTTCTTTCCCGGTATGGCGGGCATGGACGGCGATACGCTCTACGTACGCGAAAATCGCCTCAAAATCGCGGGCAACCGTCACGTAATTCAAGCGCGCGCGGACGACTTTCGCCTGGAGCTGGACGTGACCAGTCGCCTGGGGCCGCTCATTCACGGACGCAACGGACTCAGCGCCAAGGGTTTCAATCCTCGCGTCGGGTCGCACTATTTCTCCGTCGTGGATCTCCTGGGAAGCGCGCGCCTCAAGATCAAGGGACGCGAAATCAAAATCGCCGCGGCGAAGGCCTGGATGGATCACGAGTTCGGCAGCAATGTGCTCCTGCCGGATCAGACCGGCTGGGACTGGCTGCATATAACCCTGGAAAACGGCGAACGCTTCATGCTCTTTCGCGTCCGCTCGGACAAGGGCCGTAACTTTTATTCGGGAAGTCGTATTTCGCCCACCGGCGCTATTCGCTATTTGCGGCCCGGGGAAATCGCCATGAAACCGGTCCGCTGGTGGACGACGCCGGACAAACGGGGGCGCTACCCAATCGCCTGGGACGTGCGCATCGGCGAATACGAGCTGGAAGTCCGGCCCTGGCTGGACGGCCAGGAACTACGCCCGCCCTTTTCGCGCGTCCGCTATTGGGAAGGCGCCATGGACGCGAAAGCCCGCGTGGGCGGGCGCGAAATTAAGGGCACGGGCTTTCTTGAAATGACCGGCTACGCCGGTTCCATGGCTGGGCGGCTCTAATTGATCTCGCGTTCTTCGGTCGGTTCGTCCGCGTCGTCTTCACGAAAGAGATACAGGTTCTCCAGACCACCGGCTTCGAATTCCTCGGAGTAAAAACTAACCAGGCTTTCGAAGAGTTCTTCCCGGGTGATGCCCTCGGGCAGGTCCGAGCCCTCTTCCATGGCGCGTCCGGAGTCCCGGGCCGCCAGTTGATGCGTCAGTTCGAACCAGAAGACGCCGCCTTCATAGCGGTCCAGGTAGGGTTCCACCATATCTTCCAGTTTCTCATTGGTATAATAGATGCCGTCCTCGGGCTCCGGATGCACCAGGTCTCCCGCTTCGAATTCCGGAGCTTTGGAATAGATCAAGCTGGCGGTCTTTTCCAGTTCTTCCCGTTCCGCGTCCGACTCATCGTCGAATGTGTCCGAGACATGCAGGCCCAGGTGCACCAGAGTCACCAGGCGTCGATATTGCTCGGGAGTTAGTTCAATATTCATGACTTCCATGCGGCTCTCCCCCGGCGGACTGTAAAGGCTTTTTGCGGTAATTTTCTATTGCGTTAAACCGCGGTCCGAATTAATTTCGGACCAGGTCGGGACCATGCCGGAAAATCGTAAAAAGCGTACTTCTCGAACGATTCGCTTCCTCCCCCTGGAAGGCAGTTCCCTCTTTGCCTTGAATCGCCCGTTCAAGGCCGTCCTCAAGGACACGTCGGATCCCCGCATAAAGAAGATTCACATGGAAGCGGACGCCTCCGGAATCTCCGGCGAGGACACCATCGTCAACACGGTGGTCACGAAAGAGCTGCTGGATCGCCTCAAGCAGGAGGCCGTGGCAAATCACCAGAGCATCAGCGCGCGTATTGAAACCATCCTGGAGGATCATTTCGCGCACGGCCCCCGCTCCACCGAGGGCGATTCCGCGCCGCCCGCCGGCGAAAGCCCCACGGATTTCATTATCTTCAACATCATCGAGGCGGCGGACTTGATTCTGGACGGCGCATCGCCCAGACAAAAGGAAGAGACCTTTCGCGTCTTTCAACACGCCCTGAAAATTTTATTGAGCATCAAGAAAACCGAGGGCGGTCGTATTACGGAAAACGCGCGTAAGAAGTTGATGAAGGTGCTCGATGATCTGGGACGCTTGAAGATGATCGCGGAGCAGGAAGAACGCAATCGCCGCCTGCACGGCTGAGCGCCTCACGCGCGCGAAGGTAAAAAGTTAAGCAGCTTGCGCAGGAAATCGCCCAGGCGATTCACCGTCCCCGCGCGAACATCGCCCGAATATAAATTATAGGCCGTGTCGAAACCCATGTCCACGGTCTCATTGAGCAGGCGCGAATCCGTATCCAGCATTCCCGCCGGCAAGGTTTCGGGAGGATCCACGATGCGAACCTTCACACCCGCGGGCGGACTGACGGCCAGGTCGTAACCGCGATTGGCGGCCTCGGGCATGCGTTTCGCCAGAAGCCCGGCCATGGCGGGATACTCGAGATAGCACAGGTGGCCCACCAGGCGCCCCATGGATTTCTGGCGATACACACGCGGGTTGGTCAACACCACCGTCACGTCCGAGTACCCGGCGGCGATGACCTCTTCGAGAGGCATGGGCGCCAGCACCCCTCCGTCGGTATACAGTTCACCGTCCAGGCGAAAGCGTCCGCGCGTGGCCAGGGGTAGGGACATGCCCGCCTTCAAAAGCGAAAGCAGATTCCGCGACGTGGCGCGCACGAAGTCCGGCCGCAGGGATTGGAGATTACTGAGCGTAACGTACAGCGGCGTCGTGTCCGCGTCGTCCAGGTGTTCGCGCAAAATACGATACTTATTGCCGAAGAGTTCGTCCACCAGGTAGGCTTGATCCAGATATGATTTGCCTCTCAAAAGATTCTTAAGGGAGATTAAACGCCCGCCCGAGATTTCGTGTCGCCAGACGTTCAGCAGGATGTTCACCCGCTCCTCGGAATATTCCTTCTCCGTAACATAGTAAGCCGCGGAGGCCGCCCCCGATGATACGGCCACGACCAGATCATAGTGGCGCGCGGGATACCAGCGAATCATGGCCGCCAGGGCGCCGCCCACGAAAGCCCCTCGCATGCCGCCGCCCTCGATAACCAGGGCCCGGCCCGGTCGCTTGCCTGTGTGTTGGGGAAGTCGCATGGTTTTCTATTGTTTATTTTCGGCGGATGTGGTTTCAATTAAATGAAATTTCGGGGGAGCAACGAGCTAAAGATGGGCCACCGAATGCTCTGAAAACACGGAACTAGCTTTGAGCGGCGTCGTTTTTGCGTGCTTCTTCCGGATTTTCGTGCGCTTCGTGGTCTACCAAACCCACTCGAATCAAACCCCAAACGCAAAGAAGCAGGCCGACTAAATCGCCCCCAAAAAAGTTCCATGAATTCAGTGCTTTCCGAGGCCCGAACTCACAACACTCAACCCTTCGGCGCGAAACGAGCAATGGCCTTGAGCAGCCCGTCCCGGGAAACGGGCTTGCTCACGTGTTCATTAAAACCCAGGCGACGGGTTTTATCGATGTCCGCGCGAGTGGCATTGGCCGTCAGCGCCAGAATGGGTACCGGTTC
>CAZGYS010000072.1:0-15968 GCA_964530305.1 uncultured Leptospiraceae bacterium | reverse complement strand
CGGACTCGAGGCCGACGGACCGCGGGACGCGATCAGCGGGATACGGCTCGTCGGCCTCGTTCCGCAGGAGGTAGTGGTTCGTGATGTCGTGGCTGGAGCGCACGACGAGGCTCTTGCCGGGGGGCAAGGCACAGAACGCCCGCACAAGTCTCGCGCGCGGTTCCGAGCGAGTATAGTCGGGCAGATTCAGAATATTTTCAAAGTCCTTCTTTTGGCGCCGACACTTCTCTTCGGGAGAATCGCCGCAATCCCCTTGCGGCTGTTTTTCTTTTCGCTTTTCCCGCGGCTTTTGTTTCGCCTCGGGGGCTTTCGCGCCGGCGGGGGCGAGGCAACGCGGGCGATTGCTGCGCCAACGGCGATAGAACGCGTTCGTAAAATATTCCACGGGGCTTTGCCGCACCGGCGTGAGGCCGACCTTCTCATCACAGACCGGCAAAAGCAGGCCCATGTCCGTAAGCTCGGTTCGTACGCCCTTGCGAGCTTCCGAATATTTTATGCGTAATTGAGCATAGGCCAGCTTAAGGGCGTTCATCACATAAGAGACGCGCGTGAGTTCGAATTGCACGCGAAACAGGGTCTTGAAGCCGGGGTTTTCCTCGCGCTGCTTATCTTTCTCGTCGTCGGGTAAATGGCCCAGGTCCCGCATATCCTGGCCCATCTGGAAATCATTGGGAGAGACAAAGAACAGAGCACGCTTAATGTTAAGTTTACCGCCGTTCTTACCGGCTTTGCCGGTTTCCTGTTGGCGCAGGGCTTCACCCAATCGCCTGGCGGCGCCCAGGGTTCCGAAAGCATCCACGCCCAGATTAAGGGCCTGGTGTTTCACCCCGGCGATGTTCACGCCCTCCAGTTGACGACAGAAGGTTTCGTCGTCGGAGACGCCGAAGCCCATGACCACGCTGTCCCCCAGGCAAACCAGTTGCGGACGCGAATGATCCGGTTCCGGGCTGCCGCGATGACCGAAGGAATTGGTGGTGAAGCGCCCCCGCCAGCTGTCCAGGTAGTGACGAATAAAGAGATCGACTTCCGGCTTCAAACCCACGAGATACTCGGGGTGATAAACGTGGAGCAGTTTAACGTTACGGAAATACTGCAAAGCCCTGGGTTGCAGGACACGCAAGAGCACTTCCGTGCCCGCCAGGATGAGGATACCCAGCAAGGCCAGACGCCCGGCCGCGCGCAATAAGCCCATGGGGCTTAATTTCGGGCGATTCGAAGACACGCGGACAGGAAATACGATGCCGGAGCGCCGGTCAATTCCAATCGCCCCCGCTCATACCATCAATTCTTGCAGGCGATTCTGAATTTCCGTGGAAGAATCACTGGGAGGATACTTTCGCAGAAACTTGATCAGGGAATCGATTTCGGACTCGATTTCCAGCGCCAGGCGTTTTTCCAACTGGTCTTTTTCCACGAGGCTGGTGAGGATTTCGATGTTCTCGCTGCTTTCCCGACGCTCATCCGAAACCCAGGTCTGCTCCAGCCACTTCTTGTCCTTACCCTTGAGGCGCGAACGCAAGACAATCACGGGTCGGGTAACCAGCCCCCGGCGAAAGTCCTGGAACAGGTCCTTGCCGTTGATTTCCTCGGAACCGAAATAATCCAGATAGTCGTCGCGAATCTGAAAAATGCGCCCCAACTTTTCGCCGAAGTCCCGGTGCCGGAGAACTTCCTTTTCTCCGTGCCCGGCGATGATGGCGGCCGATTCGGTCATGGCGCCGAACAGCCCCGCCGTTTTACCCTGAATGATGCGCTCATAGGCTTTTTCAGGAATCTTAAGATTACTTTCCCATTGCATCTGGAGCAGTTCGCCCACCGCCAGCATGCGAATCACTCGCGTAAACACGCTGAGCAATTGTTTGGAATGTTCCAGGGTGCCCAGATGATCCAGGCCGCAGGCCAGCAGAAAATCCCCCGATAATACGGCGGTCTTATTATCGTAGATCTTATTAATGGTGGGCTTGCCGCGACGCAGGTCGGAGTTATCGACGACGTCGTCGTGCAGTAAGGACGCCGCGTGAATGAGTTCGCCGATGGCGCCCACGTCCTTCCATTCTTCTCCGGGATATTCCAGAATACGCGCGAAATAGAAGTGCGTCAACGGACGAATCCGTTTACCGCCGCTGGAGATGACGAACTTCTTGACCTTTTTCAGAATAGGAAGGTCGACGCCGATGATTTGTTCCAGCTTGCGATCGAATTGTTTAATGAGTAGAGCACGTTTCATTGTCGAGGAAGAGAGGGGGCACCGGGCAATTAGTTAAGCCCGATTGCATGTTTGGGATTGTTCTTGTATGAATATCGATTCAGGGGGCGACGCTCCAGTCCGCGCGAATCGCGAATGCATTCCGGCACCCACACACGCCGCGAGCGCTCACGAACATTCACGAACGTTCACGAGCGTATGGAAGCGCTTTCCAGAATGGAAAAGTGCTGACGTAGTTTCTTTTCAGTTACGGTGTCCCCATTGGTCGAATAAAAATTTATTAAATTGCGATACATGCGCTTCATGATCACCAGCGGCGTGGCTCGTGAAAGATACTCCGGAGCCGGTTCCAATCCCTGGCGCGAAAGAAAATTCCGACAGTCTTCTTCCGTCAGCAGATTACCTTCGTTGAAGGGATCGATGTAGATCGAATAATCCTCGGCGCTGTACTTCAAAATAAAATGGCCCGGCAAGTTTATACCCACCAGAGGCAACTTGAGGCGACGCGCCAAAAGCAGACACAGGACGGCCAGCGAAACGGGAATGCCCGATTTCGTTTCCAGGATCTCGGTTACGTATGAATTGCGTGGGTCGTAGTAGTTTTCGGTATTGCCGTTAAAGCCCTGGTCCTGAAAGAGATAGCGGCAGAAGGCTTCGATCTTTTCTTCGTGATCCCGGATGGAAGCCAGTTCCGATTTCAAGGGCCGCGCCAGAACATCCAGATTATAGCGAAAGTCCTCGGGCGTAATACCGCGTTCATCTCCCAGGCGCGAAATAAGGAAAGCGCCCATTTCCATGTCGATATCACCCTTGCCCTGGGTGATCATCTTTTTTAAATCATAGCGCAGTTTGATGTCGTTGAGCAGGGAGGAATATCTTTCGCGCAGAACCATGCGCACGCCGGGGTCGGCCACGTTTTCCGTGTACAATAACGGGTGATGTCCGAAGGGAATCATCTCCAGAACCCTCTGGAGAATCAAACGGCGAGATTCGTGATTGTCGGCATCCGTGAGGCAAACCAGTAAAAACTCAATTTCCTTCATGGATGATTCTTGTCCGGGTGCCATATTCTTCTAATTAAAGGGTCCGGCCCCATTCCTGTCAACAAGATCCAGAGCAACAGGGCAATGGTCGCAAAAAAGTAGAAGGGGATAAAAGTTGAAAAATCCCAATTACCCGCGGCCCGGAGCTGAATCACCGGCAAATAGAACAGAGGCAAAATCACGAGCAGCCCCGCGGCGATTCGAAGGCGCCCCACCAGAAATAACGCGGGCAGACACCACAGAAAATACCAGGGGTTCCACACGGCCCTGGACATAATCACGCCCGCCAGGAGTATAAGCATCATCACCGGCGCCGAATCGCCCATGGACGCCCACCAGGCGGGAATGCCGCCCCCATTCCGTCGCGCTTTCCAGGCGATTCGGATAAAAAATACCGTCAGTATGCCCGCCAGAACCAGCAACGCCGTGGAGCGATACTCTCGAATCACCAGCTCCAGGCTCGGCTGAAGTCCGCTTCGCAGGGCGATTATGGGGTTATACGCGGTGAACCAGTTGGAAAAGAAAACCGCGGTGGAACGAAAACCCTCCAGGGATGCCCAAGTCGGAAACATAAAAATACGCGCGAACATCGCCTGGAGCAGAACGGCGAAAGCCACCCCGGCCAGGCAGGCGCTCCAGGTTCGAAAGCGAACCTCCCCGGGAGTTCGAAAAAACATGAGCATGGCCAGGCCGGCGCACCATATGGCTCCTTCCGGCTTGAGACCGGGCAACAGCGCGGCCAGAAAACCCAGGGCGAAAGCAGCGCGACGAAAGCGGAAGCTTGCCCTCATATACAGCAAACATAAAAGCACCAGCAGGAGTCCCTGCGCGTCGGCGTGACGAGAGGCCGAGGCAATCAAGAAGAAGGGCGAAAACACAAGCCCCGCGAAGACCTTCCGTTCATCCCGGTTCGCCGAATGAAAGATGCCCGCAATCATCAAGGCGCAGAGCAAGTGATAAACGAGAAGAAAGCCGTAACGTTCCGAAACCAGCGCCCCCAGCATCGCCTGGGCCTGAGTCACGGGCAAATAGACCGTGGGCAGGTGGGGATGATTGGGCATGAGGCCATGTAACGCACCCAGCTTGATCGGCGGCACGGTATAGACATCCACGCCGCGCAGTAAGTAAACGCCGTCGAAGATATGGCGAACCGAATCGTCGGAGAAATAGAAGGGCGCGAAAATGAACAAGGCCTGAAGCGAAATCGCCGCGAAGACGAACCAGTGGGGAACCGCGTCGAAACCGAAACTGTTGGAGGCGTTCCCGTCACGCCCCGAGCGCGGAAACCATCGCAGCGCTAAAACGAAATGGACGGCGAAGATCGCCGTCAGGCAGGCCGAAACCAGGAAAGGGCGCTCGGCGAAAGCCGGCGCCGAAAAAATTAAAGCCGCCGTCGCGCCCGTTGACGCGACATGCAACGCAAGATAGCCGAACCGCCGGGCCATGCTGAAAGCCCGCGTTGCTCTTATTTGAGTTCTTTGAGCGCCTGCGCCAGTTGCTCGTCATTGGGGGCGACGCCGTGCCACTTATAATTGTCTTCCATGTAGGAGACGCCCTTACCAAGCACGGTGTTAAAGACGATGATTTGCGGTCCGTCGGTGTATTCCTTAGCCGCGTCGAAGGCCTTGCGAATGGAGGCGATATCGTGTCCGTCCGCGGTGGAGGCCTTCCAGCCGAAGGAGGCGAATTTCTTTTCGAGATCTCCGAGGTCGCACACGTCCGCGGTCTTGCCGTCGATTTGAATGCCGTTGTTATCCATGAAGGCGATGACCGGCGCCTTGTAGTGAGCCGCGGCCGTGGCGGCTTCCCAGGTCATGCCTTCGCCGCATTCGCCGTCGGAGATACAACAGTAAACGCGATAGTCCTGCTTGCGCAACTTCGCGCCCATGGCCAGCCCCACGGCGGCGGACAGTCCCTGCCCCAGGGAGCCGCTGGAGTTCTCCACTCCCGGCAGGTAACGCGTGGAAGGATGCCCTTGCAGACGCGTGCCCAGTTTACGAAAGGTCAGCAGTTCCTTCACGGGCATGTAACCGGAAACGGCCATGGCGGCATAGCGCACGGGGCAGACGTGACCATTGGAAAGCAGGAGGCGATCCCGGTCTTCCCAGTCCGGCTTTTTGGGTTTATGGTTCAGGGTATCGAAATAGAGCACGGCAAACAGGTCCGCCAGCCCCAGGGCCCCGCCCGGGTGCCCACAGGTTGCCGCGTGAACCATCTTGACGATCCACTGGCGTATATCCTTCGCTTTAGCGGCGATTTGCTCGTCCGTAAGGGATTTAGTTGCTGTTTTTGCGGCTGCCATTACGGGTCAGAGTTTCCAGGCGCCGTCGGGGATCAACCAGAAAGAATCCGTCATACCGTAAAGTAACCGTCATGAAATCGCTGAAAACGGGGGCGGTCGGCGGAACGGACCGCGGGAACACCTGCTCGTCAACCGGTGAAAATCACCATGCCCGAAACATAGACCACGAGATACAGCGGGATAAAAATCCGGTGCAGTTTGATGTGCAGGTCACGCTTGCCCTTCACGCCCGTCCAGACCATGGCGAACATGACCACGGTAGCCACGACCGCAATCAGGCGATGAGCCAGCACGGCCGCGGGAGGCACGATGGGCACGAAGCCGGCGGCCCGCATATCGCTTCCATGAAAGGCGTGAATGGAGACGACCAGGATGACCGCGGAAATTAGATTCGCGGCGACGCCCGCGGTCATGAAGGCGCGATGGCGAGGCGTGCTGGTCTTGCGAAAGTAGTATCCCAGCGCGAAGAACACGACCGACAAAGTCATGCCGCCGGAAACCAGGGCGTAAGTCATTTCATCCATGCTTGCGGGACAGGGTGATTTGATCAAGGAAATCCCTCGGGCCCCGCCGCAAGAGAATCGCCAGGAAAATCAGAACGACGAACCCCAGAATGAACAGCCGCCAGGCCGCATACAGTTCTTGCGGGGCCGGCAGCAAGGCGCGCAAGCCCACGCTGGGCAACAGATCGATCAAAGTCACGACAAAGACAAGTACCAGCAGCCAGGGATACACGCGCGCCGGCAATTCCATGAAACCAAATTTCAGGCCGCCAAGCAAGCGTTCCTTGAACGAGGGGTCCCGCATGGAAGGTTTCCCGTCGATGTCGAGCTCCGGTTGCGCGGTTTCGCTTTTTAGAAAAACTCCCAGTGGGATCGCGGCGATGCTCAGACACAATAGAATGGGCGCCGCGGCGATGAGCCATTGCAGGAAGCGCGCTGAGAAGAAAACCTGGTCGTGATGCCCGTGCCCATGCCCGCCGATGGTATCCAGGAAAATTACCGAGGCAAGTCCCGTCAGGGCTCCCAGCCAGCCGGCCAGACGCGAGGAATCGCCCGAGGCCGCGTCCCCGGTTTCGCTTCCGTCATTCGTGCCTTCGCCCCGAGGCCTGGAACGATACAGCACATGCAGCAGGGAGCCCGCCATGAACGCCTGGAACAGCGCGAACCAACCGTGGTTATATATACTGGAACCCAGGTAGTAACCCGCCGGCGTCAAAAGAGCAATCAGAACCAGCACACAGAGCGCCGCCGCGGTTCCGAAAGCCGGTCGAAGGATCCACCAGATGGTCAGGCCCACGGACACGCGATGCAACACTACCGCGAAGGCCAGTAAATCGCCGCGGCGACCGCCGTGGACGAGCGCCATGCCGTCCAGAAACGCATGCACGCCCACGCCGGCCAGGGCCGTCAGCAACACGGGCGCGAAAGCAAACGTCCGCAAACGCGAGTTTGCGCCCCGACTCTCTCGCGGGCCGACCAGATGAAAGAGCATGGGCATGAGCATCCCCAGCACGCAGGCCGCCAGCGCCCACCAGCCCCGATCGCCGATGCTGTCCGGTAAAATGTGGAAGAGGACCAGGCCACCGATGGATACGAGAATGAAGCCGTCGCCGAAATCTCGGAGAGCGCGATTCGGGCCCAGATAACGCCACAGCAACGGACCGATAAATAGCACGGGAATACTGATAATTAATAATAGCATGGAGAGCGGCGAACTTCTTTAGACGCCCAGGCCCGGTCCCGGTTTCACCCGGCGGAACTCATGTGGCGATAGATCACCTGCAGTCCCTTGAGGGTTAAATCCGGCTCCACGATATCGAACAGATCCGGGACCTCACGCTGGATCAAGGTGCACAGCCCGCCCGTGGCCACGGAGCGATACTTGCGGTCCGGGCCGCTCCTCTTGATTTCCTCGGAGATGCCGCGCAAGAGGCCGACCCAGCCGTAGAAGAATCCCGACTGCATGGCGTGGATGGTCGAGTCTCCCACCACCCCGCCCGCCGGACGCGCGAATTCGATGGGCGGAAGCTGCGCGGTTTTGCGCGAAAGGCTCTCGATGGACATCTTCAGTCCCGGAGCAATGGAGCCGCCCAGATACACTTCTTCATGCATTACACAGAAGGTCGTGGCCGTGCCCATGTCGATGATGATCAAATCCCCGCCGTACATCTCCCGGGCCGCGGCGGCGTTCACCAGGCGATCGGCGCCGATTTCGGGCGGATGGGGGTATTCAATTTTCAGGGGCACGGAATCCCAGCGCACGTTGAGGGGATCACAATTGAAGTAGTCGCGGGCCATGCGCTCCACGATGGGATTGAAGGGCGGAACCACGGACGAGTAAATGAAACCCTTGATGGCGGCGGGGTCGATCCCCGATGAATGCAGAAAGCCCAATAAAAAGATACCGAGTTCGTCCGAGGTCCTTTCGCGCCTGGTCACGGTGCGCCAGTCGTGCAGAATTTCGCCGTCCGCGTCTTTCTCAAACAGACCGAAGACCGAATTCGTATTACCGATGTCGACCCCGAGAATAAATTCCTTCATAAGCGCTACGCAAGGATCCCTGCGCGAAGAATCGCGCTATAGTACCTGCATATCGTCGGGGGCGTCGTATACAAGGTTTTTTTCACCGGTCTCGACATCGCGCAAGGCCAGAGCGCCGTCGTCCAGGAAGTCGTCCACGCGGTACGCGCGACCGTTCATTTTTACCAGGCGATTCAGGAGATGGAAGTGCTCGCGAATCTCCGCCATGAAGGCCGGCGTTTCCGGCTTCAGGAGTTGCTCCACGCGTTCATTGAAGGCTCGGACAAAAAACTCCGTGAAGGCGTCGCCGTTCTCCGTGATTTCATCCGCCTCGAACAAAGCGGCGGGAGCTACGCGATATTCAGCTCCGGGGTCGGGCAAGCCGCGCCAGTTTAAGCCCACGCCCAGCACCAGGCTCATCTCATCGCCCCGGGCTTCGGTTTCCACCAGTATCCCGGCCAGCTTACCGAACCCTTCACCTTTGAACCCTGCACCTTTGAACCTTTCACCCTTCGACCCTTCGACCATATATACATCATTGGGCCATTTGATGGAAAAGACGTCCGCCGAACGCTCCGGAGCAAATCGCCTGAGCGCCTCCTCCGCGCCGCGCAATACGGCGATGCCGCACAGCAGGGGCACGAGAATCATGCGCCCGGCCGGCAAGACGCGCGCGTTCATGCGCAAGAGTCCGGAAAAAATAAAGGCTCGGCCAGGCACGGCCATCCAGACGCGGCCGCTACGACCGCGTCCGGCGCTCTGGGTCCGAGCCAGAACCACGGAGCCGGAATCCAGATCCCGGCCCTCGTTGAGCAGGTAGGAGTTGGTGGACTCGACTTCATCCAGTCGAATCCACTTTTCGCCGCGGGTCTCGAGTCTCACCGAGACCTCGGGCCGCTATACGCGGCGGGCCTGGCTTCGCTGAGCCTCAATCCTCGAAGAAGTTACGACGTTCGCCGCCGCGCCGCGAGCTGCTGCGTCGCCGTAGAGGCTTGTCTTCGCCCACTCGAGCCGTGATGATGCGCTTGCTGCCCTTGCGCATGACTTCCAGGCGGAGCTTTCCACCGATACCGGCTTTCTGCACGGCACGAATCAGATCATTGGGCGTTTTCAGGACCTTGTCATTGGCCTTCATAATGAAATCGCGCTCACGAATACCGGCGTTCTGCGCGCCCGAACCGGGTACGACGTAGAGCACCACGAGACCCGGGGTATCGCCGACTTCCAACTGCTCGCGCAGCGCCTGGCGGGGTACCGCGATTTGCACGCCCAGCGTCGGTCGCCCCAGAACCCGGCGTTCTTTCTTTAAGGTTTCGATTTCCTGACGCGCCTCGTTGATGGGAATGGCGAAGCCGATGCCCACGCTGCCCGCCGTGCGACGACCACCGGGAGAGATGATGCTTTGATTGATGCCGATGACCTCGCCCAGGATGTTCAGGAGCGGTCCGCCCGAGTTTCCGGGGTTGATGGAGGCGTCCGTTTGCAAGCGCGAAAAGCTGGAAGTGTCCACCTGGCGTTTCTTCGCGGAGATGGTTCCGATGGTAAACGTGCGATTCAAACCGAAGGGCGCGCCCAGGGCGAACGCCAGTTGGCCCGGCTCAACTTTGTCGGAGTTGCCCATGACGGCCGGAACCAGGTTCTTGGATTTGGGTACCTTGATCAGGGCGACGTCGCTGGAAGGGTTGCGCCCCACCAGTTTGGCCTGGGCCGTGGTATTGTCGTGAAAGATCACCTCGATCTTGCGGGCATTGGCCACCACATGGCTGTTGGTGACGATGTGGCCTTCGCCGTCGATGATGAAGCCGGAACCGGCACCCTGGATCTGCTGATAGTATTCCATCAAGAGTCCCCGGGGCACCACGGCATTGGTCTTGATGTATACCACGGAAGGGCTGGCTTTTTTATAAACGTTGATGTAGGAATTCTGCAGGGCGATGGCCGCGCTCTGGGCGCTGGTGGAGAGGGGATCGGCCTTCCCTCGCATGGTTTCGGTACCCGGATCCTTCCAGTAACTGAGCACGATGGGACTCAGGAAGATGCCCAGCAGCAGCGATGCCACTACTAGATTGATAACCGTCAGGCGGGTGAGCTGTATTTTCTTGACCATTCTAGGTGCTCCCGTACGCGAAAGTGTCGCGCATCGATTTAGTTTATACGTTATTTACGGTACCGACATCCCCGTCACGAAGAAGATTCGCCCGCGCTCTCTCGAACCGGCGCCCGGGCGAACCCGTCCACATTCGGCGGACGATCCGCGCGAAACCCCTGCTTCAGAACCTGGAGAATCTGCTCTCCGTAATTCTTAAGTTTCCAGTCCGTCATAATGCCCATGGCGGCGATCTTATCCGTGGTGTCCGGCTGCTCCCGGGCCAGCGCTTCCAGCGCGCGATTGTTCAGAATCATGGAAGTGTCCATCCGGCGATACTCGGACACGTGGGTTCGCCAGCGTTTCAGACCCTTTAGTATTCCACGCAGGTGTTCCTCGATCTCATCCCGTTTCGGCAGGTCGCCGTCTTGAATGGGCGCGTGGGATTGACCGCAGGCCTCCACGATGCGTTTGCCTTCCTTGCGAATAAATGCCGGGCTGCCCGCGTTCATGGCCGCCAGTTCCTGTTCCGTTCCGGGCTTGCGCGCGGCGATCTTCACCATGGCCTCATTGGACATCATGCGAAACGAAGCAATGTTGTCCTTGCGCGCGCGATGCTCGCGGATTTCATACAATTTCTTTAGTAACCCTCGCTCCTCCGGCGAATGCGCCAGGGCGTTGGGCAAGCGAACCCAGCCGTCGTGGTTGAAGGGTTTGTCGGGACCGATTTCTCGATTGGCGGCGTCCGCGAAATCCTCGCCCAGTTCCTCCAGCAGGCGCGGGTCCTGAATCTCGGCGATGAGCTTCTCCCGCAGGTCCTCGAGATAAACCGTGTCCAGGTGGGCGTAGTCCAGCTGAGAACGCGTGAGCGGTCTTTTCTTCCAGTTGGATTTCTGCTCTTTTTTCTTGAGGGTCACGCCCATATATTGTTGGACCAGATGCGCCAGGGAACAGGACTCGTGATTCAGCATACGACAGGCCAGAAACGTATCAAAGACGTTTTCGAACTTCCAATCATAGGCCCGGCGCATTTCCGTTATGTCCGAGGCCGCCCCGTGAAAGATCTTGATGACTCCCTTGTCGGCGAAAATGCGGCCCAGACCGTCCAGTTTCAAACCCGCCAGGGCATCCACGATGTAGTGATAGCCCCCGGCGCTCAGTTGAATCAGGCAGATTTCGGAGAAATAGGTATAGAAACCGGAAGATTCGGTGTCGACGGCGAGAGTTCCGGCTCCGGATAGCTGAGAAAGCGCCAGATCCAGTTGCTGCTGGCGATCAATATAAGTGTAGGACGACATACCGGCAACCAGGTGACCAGTATTCCCCGTAGCCGATATTCAGCTAGCCAATTCCTGCTTGACCAGGGCCCCGGAGACTATGCCCTGCCCTTATGTTGCGTAATCGGGATCTGGTTCCCGCTCCTCGCCAGAAGCGGAGCTGGCACAAGGTGATCCTCCTGGTCGTGCTGGGAGTGGTGGTCGCCTTCCTGTTCAAGTTGATTCTGAACTGGCTGTGGTTCTTTCCCATTGTAATCGCCGATGACCAGATGGAACCGGCCCTCAAGGTCGGGGAAAAGGTGTATGTAAATCGCCGCGTGGGGGTCGAGGACATCAAAAAAGGCGATGTTCTGCTGGTCCGTCATCCGGCCGCCGAGGGGCTCTACCTGATCCGCCGCGTAGCCGGGCTGGCCGGTGAGCGCGTGAGCCTGCGGGACGGCACGGTTTTCGTGAATGATCGGCCCCTGGATACGCCCGCCGAATTCGAGATTCGCAAAAGACGAGCGGCCCCGCCCCGCTTGCCGGCGCGCCTGCATCCCCGAGACAATACGCCCCTGCTCAAGGTTCCCGCGAAGCGCTTTTATTTATTGGCCGACAATCGCCGGGCGGCGCTGGACTCCCGCGTGCTGGGAGCCTTCGACGCGAAGCTCATCGTGGGCCGCGTAATCAAGTGGTGAAGGACCGACGTCACTTTGCTTTGACCAATCTCCGGTTGCCTTCGGAGTTCCCGGCCAGGTAACGACGCATCATCGCCAGGTTCGGAAATATCAGGCGAAGATATTCGTCCTGCTTTCCAAGCCGTACGGCATCTTCATGCGCGGCGCAATAAGGCACATTATTTACGGCAAAGGCCGCCGCGGCCAGAGCCCCTACTTTTAGCCTGGCCAGAGAGGCACCCCCGACACCAGGGGCCTTGAGTCTTCGCGTCGGCGGCCGACCGCACACGATGCATTCACCGGGCCAGACCGCGTTCCAGTACAGAGGCGCGGAAAATCGCGTCCGCCTGCGCGCATCTTCCTCGTTAAAGGCCCGCACCATGCCCTTATTGCTGATCAGCCACTCATGGCATTTTTCGCATTCAATCTGTTCCCGATTGTCCTTCAGCGTGATATGGGAGCGCACACCCCGGCCGGTCTTTTTTCCGCAGTAAGGGCAAACGGCTACTTGAGCTCCGGATATCAACCAGGTTAAGCCAATCGCCGTCAATACCCCCAGGGAAATACCCGTGATTCGCAGCCATCCGAGATCGAAATAGTCGCCCACGAGCCATACCAGCCCGCCCCCGACCAGGGACAGAAACCACACGGAGCCGAAATCCCGCAGGATGGTGACCAGGGGAGCACGTTGAACATACGATGTCTCCGTCGACAAGGGCGGATTGATCCTACCTTCATAGGCGACTTCGACGTTCGGGGTTTGCTTCCCGGTTCCGGTCTTTCGAACCTTCCTTGCCATATCAGTAGTTGATCAATTTCTCCATCAATTCTTGATCCTCAAAAACACCACCGGGCCGGGTCGGTCCCATTTTGCCTCGCCGGGCGATTTCCGCGAAGCCGTTCGCCAGGGCGCAATATATTTCCCGATCTTCTTGAGAGACGGCGGCTTCCTGAATGAGTACGGCCAGGGCGCAGACTTCATAGAGTTTATCGCACAGGTACAGGCGATTGGACTCCTGCCATTTGGCCGACGATTGGTCATAGCCGTCGAAAGTCTGTTTGAGTTCGCGCAGAGTCGCCAGGGCGTATTCCAGTTCGGCCATGTTCGCGGCGGGCGCCGTGCTTTCCTCGATTAGCTTTTCCAGCGACGTCCGGGCCTTCGGACGGCTCCTGGCCTTTAATGCGTGCTCCGCGATAATCTGATGCGTACCTTCCCAGGTCTCATTTATGATGGAGTCGTTGTGCAGGCGCGGGAGGCAGGAAAAATCGCCCAGAATGCCGTTGCCGCCATGGAGCATCATGGCCTGGTGCGTGATCCAGGTAGAGTGAATCGAGCCGCAATACTTCATGAGAGGCGTGAGAATCTGGGCGGCCGGTACGCCTTCATCGGCCAGCATGTAATTCCGGAATGCCAGCATGACGGCCGCGGACTGCAAGACGAACATCTCCGCCAGGTTGCGCCGCACCGACGCGAAGGCTCCGATCTTGCGGGCGTACGCCTCGCGGGTTTTCGTGTAGGCCAGGGCTTCCATGTAGGCTCGTCGGCCGATGCCGATGGTACCCACGCTCACGTGCAGACGCGACGTATTGATCACGTAGCGAATCATATTGGCCAGCCCATGGCTGGGTCGCCCCAGTTCCTCCGCTTCCAGTTCCTCGTATACGACTTCGGCGGTGACCTTGCCCCGGGAACCGATAATGTCTTTCTTACGGGTCAAACGACACCCGTTGAGACTGCCGTCTTCCTTCAGGCGCGGCACGAGAAACATGCCGATGGTGCTGGTGCCCTCCACGCGGGCCGTGGTGACCCAGAGATCCCCCGGATTGGAACAGAACCACTTTTCACCGTTCAAGATCCACTTTCCGTTTTCTCCCTTACGGGCGACGGTGCGATTGGCCGAAACATTGGAGCCGCCCACGCGCTCCGTAAGATACTGTCCGGCCATGAAATGAGATGAGCTGCCCTTCCCGGCCACAAGAGGCAGGTACTTCTTCTTTTGTTCCTCCGTTCCCAGGGCCTTGAGCACGCGAATCATGCCGTCAGTCATGCAGAGGGGACAGGTTACGCCCGCTTCGCCGTTCATGTTGGCCAGGTAGGCCAGGGCCATGCGATGCAGCATGGTAAAGTCATGTTTCCATTCCGGATGAAAGTCCAGATTGATCATGCCGTGCTCGTAATTTATGCGACGGGACTCCACCTGCTCGGCGCAATAGTCCACGCGATCAATGCGATTGCCGAAGGAATCAAACTGGACGATTTCGCCGTATTTGCCTTCGCGATGAGCGGCCGAGGTCAACTCGTCCAGGATACCTCCGGCCAACTTCCCATAGGCGCTCAGGTGCTCCTCCATGTCCCGCCGATGCTCCCCCGTGTATTCCGAAGCATGTCGGTGAATGAGACGCCGGAGTACGGCGTCGTCCTGGTAGAAATTGCGACCCCGGACGCCCCTGTAATCACTGAGATCAAAGGGCGCCAGGCCGGGATTGGGAACGGCGGTTTGGGTGGTCATGGGTTTCCTCGCCGGCAGGTATCCGAAAAGCCGGGGGCGGCGCAAAGTATTTTTTGCGCGACGAATTCCGCGCCCTCTCATACGGGTATCCATATGCGAGAAAACGGCTACTCATGGACGACGGACACCGGGGTACCAACCCCCGACCGCAAGACCGCGCGCCCCGCGCGAGCGCTGTTCATCGCCTGCCTCCTGCTGATGGTGGGACTCCTGCCCGGCCCCCACTGCGAAGCCGCCGCGGCCGAGGATCACGACACCTGGCGTAAGAAACTTTCATCCGACATCGCCGAGCTCTTGAAAGGAGAAATTGATCATTACTCCGTGAGCCTGCACGATCCCGTCTCCGGCTTTCGGATGGATATCAATGCCGACCGGGTCTATCCCTCGGCCAGTACCATGAAGACCGGCATCACCCTGGCGCTGTTTCGCCTGGCGCGTAAACGACGACTCTCATTGAATCGCCGCATATGGGTGCGCAATCGCTTCAAGAGCGTCGTCGACGGTTCCCGCTATAAAGTGCCCGTGGAACAATCGGAGCACTGCGCGTGTCGCGTCTGGAAAAAGCGACGCAAGCGCGCCAGTCTGCGCCTGATCAATCGCGATATGATCATGTCTTCCAGCAACCTGGCCACGAACATCCTCATTAATTATCTGGGTCCGAAGAAGATCAACCGCGAACTGCGCGCCATGGGTATCCAGGGCCTTTCCATCAGCCGCGGTCTATACGACATGAAGGCCTTTGATAAGAACTGGCATAATACCATGACCGCCCGGGGCGCGCGCAAACTCTTCGAGGCCATGATCAATCCGCGCTACTTTTCCTGGAGTCTGCGACGGGAAATGTTACGGGTGCACGCCTACACCGAACACCGCGATAAAATCCCCGCCCTGCTGCCGCCGGACGTCTACACGCCCCAGAAGTCGGGGTATACGGACGACGTCAGCCACGACGCGGGCCTCGTTTATCCGGAACCGGGACGGCCTTATGCCCTGGCCATTCTTACGGAAAAGCACAAGGATCGGAATCGTATCGAGGAAAAAATGGGCCTGATTTCAAAAATGATTTTCGAGGCGATCCTTCAGATCCGCGCCGCGCGCAAATAGAATTCAATCAAACAGCGATTCCGTAGTAACCCGAAATCCGGGAATCACCTTACTCTCAAGGGAATCCGCCCGGGACCTGGACCAGACCCCGTCGACATTACTCCACAGTTCCAGCCGACGCGCGCGATAATCCATCAGCCAGTATTCAAGCACACCCGCCTGGAGATAGCGTTCGGCCTTAATTCCGAGATCACGCTTGCGGGTAGAGGGCGACAGGCTCTCGGCTACCAGGGATGGTATGCGAACGATACGTTTGGCCCTA
>CAZGYS010000071.1:0-16255 GCA_964530305.1 uncultured Leptospiraceae bacterium | reverse complement strand
TCTCCCATGGCCTGGAAGATGATGTAGCCGGCCTCAAAAGTATGAATGCGTACGTTTTCGACGTGCTGCTTGATCACCGTCAGCGCATCAAAGATGAGCTGCTTGTTCGATGTGATCGGCGCGAAGGAAAACCGAACCATGCCACGTTCCAATTCGAAACGCGGCATTTCCAGGGTCGAGCCCGAGGTTGCCAGGTGCTGCTCGACGGCCTGTTCGACTTGCTCCCTGGCCGCTGGAAACTCAATTTCTCCCGAACGAACTTCATCCGACATAATATCAAACCAACGAGCGGGACTCGCCCCGTCAAATTCTATTTGCTACATCGCCGACAACCGTAGGATCTGCTCAGATGGCCCGTAAGTGGAAAGCGCCCGTTCATGAGCCCCGTTCGGCGCGGGCCTATGTCGCCGTCTCGTTTGACGACAAAGAATCCTACGAACGAGCTCGCAAGGAACTGGAAGGCTTCTTTGGCGCGTCGGATTTTGAATCCCAGGCTTTTACAACCCAGGGCCTGGCCTCTTTGTATGGCGATTCCATCCGTCGACATATTAGATTCATCAGCTTCAAGCGGCCGGTCGGCCGCGATGAACTGGTGGACCTCCGGCGTAAGACCATGAGCATCGAGTCCAGCTATCAGGCCGATGGTCGCCCCCTGATGGAACTGGACCCCGGCTATGTCTCCGAATTCAATGTAGTACGTTCGGCTCTCGAAGACGATTTCCACCGAATCTACCTATTTCATGGGATTTATGGAGAAACGCTCTTTTATTTCGAAAACCACGGGTTTCGCCCTCTGATTCATACTCCCGACTTTTTTCGCCGTAAGGAAATAGTTACCGTCTTCAACGACCTCCGCCTGATTTTCCAATCCGATCAATGATCCATGGCGGAGATCCGACGTTCACTCATGGAGGAGTTGATTCCGTGACGGGACATGGGATTTCTGGTCCATGCGTGTTAAATTCGGAGCGATAATTTTTGTCTGGGTCTGCGCGACCCTCATGGCCGGTTGTAAATTCAGTCTCAGCTCCTACCACTGCGATGACTTTGCCGACGGGAAGTGCACCATCCCGGCCAAGCCAAATATGACATATTCATTCAAGGTGCCCGGTGAGCGAGCGAGCACATGGCGCAAACTGGGATATTACATGTATTTTCACTCCAGGGAAACCCCCGGCATACGAGTTGATTTCAGCAAATCTCCCGGCGATCAAAAGTTGAAACTCCTACGTGAGACTTTGGAATGCTCTTATCGCATAGAGAAAGGAGAGCGATGGGTTGAGGGGCATATTGAAGGTAGGCGTATAGACGAGAACGGCACCGGGTTCTGGTGCTTTGATTATCTAGGCAGCATGCTTATAGAATTTCACAAGAAATACGGGGCCGAAGAAGAAAAACCTGATCCTGATTTCTTTCCCATCAAGTTGCATTTGAATTACAAGAGTAAGATGCCGGTGGTGAACGGGAGAATTAGCTCCCAGATTACCGTGAAATGGACGAAAGAAGGCGCGCCTTGAAATAACCAAAAATTTGGTTCCAATCAGGGAGTTTGCCTGTATACTGGTCGCCAGAGGGCGCCCAACCGATGCTGGAAGTTACAATATCAGATGTTTCCATCACGAACGTGGGGTTCGCGATTTTCCTGAAGCCGCAAAATTCAAATGCTCAGAAGGTCGTTCCCATCTTTATCGGCCCCCTGGAGACTTATTCGATTTCCAGCGCACTGGATGGCGTGACGCCTCCTCGCCCGAATACTCACGACTTGATTGTCAGTATGATGGGAGAACTGGAAGCAAGAGTGCTCCATATCGTAATTAACGATATCATCGGACATATCTTCTACGCAACCATTGTAATTCAAACCGATGATGGGATTACCGAGCTGGACGCTCGCCCTTCGGACTCAATCGCCATTGCGATTCGCTCCAAATGTCCCATCTACATGAATGAAAAGGTCTACAACGAAGCGGCCGTGGTAATCGGAGAAAATGGCGAAGAATCGCCGGCGACTCCGGAAAAAGAGGGGGAAGTAGTCTCGGAAGAACCTCTGACGCCTCGCTCTGAATTGGACCGGATGCAGCAGAAGCTGAAGACCGCGGTTGACCAGGAAGACTTCGAAGAAGCCGCCGTCCTACGAGATAAGATTCGCGAGCTTCAACAAGAGAACTAGTCCCAGCCAAAGCAGGCTCGGCTCTGCCTTCGGGCGACCTCATCGAGGTTCGCGGCACGCCGATTACTTTTCCTTTTTAATTTTCTTTCCCCGCGACGTCCATTTAATGTCCGATACCCCTCCCAGGTGGTTCGCATACCTCGCGGCCGCGAACAGATAATCAGAGAGTCGATTTACATATTTCAAAGCCATGGGTTGGACGACTGCTTCCTCATCTTCATCCTTACCATCCATCGAGGCCGTCATTAAACGCTCCATCCGCCTGCAAACCGTCCGACATACGTGAAGCATCCCGGCGCCCGGAAGCCCTCCCGGTAGGATGAACGACTTCATCGGTTCCAATTGCTCCGAATATAAATCGATCAGCCGTTCCAGGTCTTCGACGTCTTCCTCAAATATCACCGAACGGCCAGGCTCAATCGTGAACCCGGCCAACTCCGACCCCAGTTCGAAAAGTAGGTTTTGCTGCAGCCGTAAATGCTCGTTCAACTCCGCGAATTCAGCCGTGTTTTGCGCTGAAATAGCATATCCGATAAACGAATTTAACTCATCGCTTGCTCCGTACATTTCAACGCGAATATCGTGTTTGAGTACCCTTTCACCGGTAACCAGGCCCGTCATTCCTTCATCGCCTTTCCTGGTGTAAATCTTCATGTTTTAGCTCCCGTTCGATAGGACTGAATACTATCCATCACATTATCCACGAGCTCCTCGGTAGGAAGTTCGGCATCGAGTCGAATCGCCGTCGGGGGGACAATGCTCTCATAATTTCGATGAATTTTGCGCAACTGGTCGAGAGTCTCGAAGGTTTCCACGGCGCCTCGTGCTCGAGCGCGCGCCATGGACTGTTCAGGACTTAATTCCAGATAAAACAATATTTCCGGTGCGGGAAATCCTCGCTTTTCATTCATCGCGATAATTTCCATCGGTGTAGGAGTTGCATCAAGCCGGCCCTGATAGGCCGCCGTAGACCAGTAATAACGATCCTGGAGGAGCAGCTTCCCCAGATTCAGTCCAGGGGCGATATGAACTCCTACATTATCCGCCCGATCCGAGAGAAAAAGCTCAAGCCACTCCAGGCGACCAGGCACTCGTCCACCGCGAAGCATTTCACGAATGAGAAGACCCTTTTCAAGATCCGTCGGCTCCTTGAGAAGTTCCAGTCCGGAGAAGTGCTCCTTAAACCACTCGAGACCCTGGATGCGAGTTGCGACATTGCGTATTAACGTCGTCTTGCCGGAGCCGTCCAGCCCTTCGAATACACAAAACATACCCGACTCCATTCCAATACATGCTGAAATTTCCGGCCTCTTCGTCACTCAAAAATTAAATTATAAATGACAGGTGTCGGGCCCGGATAATCCATTGGAGTATGTCCGACAACAATCAGGGAACTTCGAAACGCATCATTCTTGGCCCACGCGGCGGCATTTTCGGCATGCTGCTTCTAGCCTATGAAATCCTATTTTGCCTTATACTGGCGACAAACGTAGCGATTGTCTTCTTCGACTACACTTACTTGATGCGTATTCCTTATCTCAATATGACATTCCGCGATGTGTATTTGAAAGTCGCCCAACGGGAAGGGTTTGATTTTCTCTACGATTCGGAACCGGCAAACGTCTCAAAACTTGACAACCCTCTAAATCCAGGCAAAACAGAGTCGGCAAAAACCCGGGTGCTGTTTTACGATCAAGTGAAGGGAATTCAGCCTCATCGAACAACTTTCGGGTACTTACAAAATTTCGATCGTTTCAAGGCCCGACTCAAAACCGAAGGCGCCAATTTCAGTCCGGAGACGAAACTCCTACAAACCTGGCTTATCGACGCGATGACAGGAAAAAAGGGCATGATTAATAAACGCCCTCCTTTGAGCGATTTCAGCTTGGCGGACAAGGATGGGGCCCTTGAGAGAGCCAAGAACCACATGCGTAAGCACTTCGCCGAGCCCGGTGAAGACTTCCTACAACGATCGGCAAAAGGCTCCTTCAGACGTTTTTTCAGCGAAGCTAACCTGAGCCCTGAACGACGCGCAAAAGAGATTGCCTTTTTCGACAAGAAGATCAGGCCATTGTTGGAGCAAAACTATTTCCGATGGTTAGGAACTGACGGAGAGCCCAAAGACTTCTATTCCAAGTGGATTGATATCTTATTCGTATTATTGGTTTTCTGGCCGGATTTCCTGATCCGATGGGGATATGCGATTTATACAAAAAGATATCGCAAATGGTTTCTTTTTCCCGTCCGCAACTGGCCAGACTTATTCACTCTATTTACTTTGCCGGCATTGCCGGTTCTCCGGCTTTTGAGAATAATACCGCTTTATACACGATTGCAAAACAATGGCTGGTTACCAGCCGACGGTATTGTTCCCAGTCTGATACATGACAATGCATCAATTATCGCGGAAGAAATTTCCGGATTCGTTCTCTTGAGCTTTATTTCTCAGTCGCAAACACAACTTCGCACGCGCAAATTCGCGGAGCTAAAGGAAATGATCGATCCACCGACTCTCGAAAAAGTGCAGGACCTGATCGATTCCAATATTGATATCATCAGCGGCAAAATGGTACCCACGATCCAACCTCAAGTTGTCGATATGGTGAAATTCTCCATAGATCGGGCCATGGGGCCGGTGATGGAATCGCCCCTGGGCAACCCCCTGAAGCTGGCTTTATCTCCGGTCTATACCAGTATACAAGACGGCCTGGAAGCAGCCCTGTCGTCTGAAGAAGGTAAACAAAGATTGAAGAAAATCCTACATACCTCGATCGAAGCAATCGTTCAGGAAGTGACGGCACCCAAAAATATCGCCGTTTTGCAAGCCCAAATGGCCGACTTGCTTGAAGAGGTGAAACGTGAAGTTCAAGAAGAACTCCAAAAGAAGTAGGAACTACATCGATTGTATGTGGGGGCAAGGTGGATTCCCAGGACCTCTTTCATAGCAACGCGGTCAAAAATAGTCCGCTACCAAATCGAATTAGACCGCTCGACTGGAGATCCTACGTCGGGCAGGCGGAACTAGTGGGTATTTTGCGCAATCGCCCCGCTCATTCCATGATACTCTACGGTCCTCCGGGCTGCGGTAAAACAACACTTGCTCGAATATTGAGTACCGAAAGTAAACTGCCCTTTCATTCTATTTCAGCGGTTTCCTCGGGCGTAAAAGAAGTCAGGGAAATAATCGCATTGGGTAAGCAGCGTTCCTCCCTGGACAGCGGCATAATCCTTTTCATCGATGAAATTCATCGCTTCAGTAAATCACAACAAGACGCTCTTCTTGAAGCGGTCGAATCCGGCTGGATCTATTTGATCGGCGCGACGACCGAAAACCCATCATTCGAAGTGATTGGCCCGTTGCTCTCGCGTTGCCAGGTCTACAGGCTCCTCGCCCTGACAAATGATGAACTATCCCAGATTCTCGAGCGGGCTTTCAATTCGGATCCTTCGGCTCAACTCGTTTCCATGGAGCAATCGGTACGAGAAATGCTTCTAGATGCCGCATCCGGCGATGCTCGAAAAATGTTGCGTCTTCTCGAAACCGTTGTCGTCGACGCCTTGAATACCCCCGATGAAACGGGAAAAGCCGTTGCTACGTCGGATCTACTCAAGCGTGCAACGCAAAACCTTTTGCGTAACTACGATCGGGCCGGGGAAAATCATTACGATTTTATCAGCGCATTTATAAAGAGTCTTCGGGGTTCAGATCCGGATGCAGCACTTATATACATGGCTTGTATGCTCGAAGCGGGCGAAGACCCTCTATTCATCGCCCGACGCATGATCATCTTCGCATCTGAGGACGTTGGAAATGCGTCTCCACAAGCACTGGGCATTGCGGTATCTGCTTTCATGGCACTCGAGCGAATCGGGATGCCGGAGGGCAGAATAATACTGTCTCAGGCGGCGACCTTTCTGGCTTCATGCCCGAAGAGTAATGCTTCATACAAGGCCATCAACTATGCCAGTCAGTCTGTCCACGGCCAGGCAATTCAGATCCCCAATCACCTGCGAAATGCTCCGACCCAAACGCACAAGGAAGAGGGAGCAGGTAAGGGATATCTCTATCCACATGACTATCCGGGCGCATTTGTCGAACAAGATTACATGCCGGCGGGCTTTGAAACTGCGCAGTTTTATTTTCCTGGTGAACAAGGCCAGGAGATTCGCTTGAAAGATCGACTGAAGGAACTTCGTCCCGATCGCAACTACGGTTAAGTGTTGAAGCAACGCTTCGCCGCTATCATTTCAAGAATCTCAAAAAAACAATCTTTCCCGAAAAAAACAGGCACGGTATCCAACTTTGCTGACCCTTCAAGAGCATAATGCAAGGGAGGGAAATATGAATACACTCGCGGAGTTAAGATGGGAAAGCAATTTTGATCCGATCCAATTCCCAAGCACTCCATCCACGCTACTTATTCCGGCGAGGTTGGTGAAACTGATGAAGAAAAGAATGGGAAACAAACGATTGAGCATGTCCCAATACGTCGAATTTCTTTTGCAAACCTTCGGCTCGCGAGTCGGCATAAACAATTCCAAGCCTGTATACTCGCTCAAAAGGCGTTATCAAAGTAAAGGTCAGTCCATGCGGAGAGTTTCGTTTCGTCCGCGGAATGGAGACTGGCAGCAGCTTGGTATGCTCGCCGACGCGTTACGAGTTTCTCGATGCTACTTGGTGGTATTATTCATTAAACTGGATTGCGGCCAATTTGCAGGAAAAGATAAAAAGTTTCTGATCATGGGTAAGGCTCCCAAAGGACATGTGAAGAGCGTACAAATTGTGAGTAAATTATTCTTCGAGCCTCACGGATACAGAAACGTTCTCCAATTTGCACATGCCGCGGAAGAGCCACCATCGTGAGGATATTCCGAATTCATGGACGGGCTGACGAGTGCCTCATAATCGAATCTCGACTCGCGACCCCATTCGAATCTCGCGAACGCCTACGTGAGTTCCGTATGCCAGAACTTCCACTCCGGCACTTTGAGCACGTACCAGAGCCTCCGCATAGTCGGGATCTATATCGGCCGCGGGTTCAAAATAGGCGGCATCCGACCGTTGAATTAGATATAATATCACTGCGCGATTGCCCTCATCAACCGCTTCGATCAGATTTCGTAAATGCTTTTGGCCCCTTTTCGTAACAGCGTCCGGAAATCGATATGCCCCTCTTTCAACCATCGTGACATTCTTCACTTCAACATAGCAACGAATCGGGGAAAAGAATCCATGCAATAAGAAGTCAAGCCGACTACTTTCGCCGAACTTCACCTCGCGCCGAATATTTAAATAGCCGCGCAATTCCGACACCCACCCGTGCCGAATCCCTTCTTCCACGATACTGTTCGCACGAATTGTATTCAGGCCAATCCAGCACCTGCCGTTATGAATCATCTCTAATGTCAGGGGAAGCTTTCGCGTAGGACTGTCGCTATAGCTCATACGGACAGGCCATCCTTCTTTCTCACAGGTCTTCATACTACCGGTATTAGGACAAAAAACCGTCTCAACCTTACCATCTGATAGTAGGACATCCACTAGAAAGCGCTTGTATCGCCGAATGTAACGACCGGGAATTAGTGAGGAAATAAAACGCATGCTTTTCTCTAACAAGACAGGGGAGTGCCCGTCATTTGTATGCCTCTGTTGCGGTGTGAGGATATTTAAACTGAAGGAGGATTTCTGGTGTTGAAAACAAAAAAACGGCTCTTTCAACCCTTCATATGTAACTTGACGCACATAGGCGCGACACGAGCATGGCCGCTCATAGTTTGAAAATCCTATGGAACTTTCGAACTCCTACTCAAGAATAGATGCCTGCGACTGGCGTTCGGCCGGCAAGGTTCGGGGGACGGTATGAACAAAGTGGAAGAGCCCGGTAATGGCGGGGCAGCGACGGGTGCAAACCGCAAGACCGAACAATTATCCTCGGTAACAATTCGGTTTGCCGGCGATTCCGGTGATGGTATGCAGCTTACGGGAACCCAGTTTACCAAGGCAACTGGCGTTGCTGGTAACGACCTGATGACTTTTCCCGATTTTCCGGCGGAAATTCGGGCCCCGGCGGGAACGATGGCAGGCGTATCAGGGTTTCAAATTCATTTTGCGAGCGAGAGCGTCTTCACTCCCGGCGACGCCGTGGATGTGCTCGTGGCAATGAACCCCGCCGCTCTTCGAGCAAATATCCAGGATCTGAAGCAAAATGGAATTTTAATTGCGAATTCAGACGCGTTCTCCGGGAAGAATTTATCCCGGGTTCAATACGAATCCAATCCTCTTGAGGAGGATTCACTAAAACAGAAATTTCAGGTCATCAGCGCCCCGATTACCACTCTGACAAGAACGGCGCTCGAAGAGTTCGAAATGGCGCAGAATTCCATCGATAGATGTAAGAACTTCTTCGCACTCGGCATCGCATACTACATGTTCATGCGTGATCCAACGACCACTTCCGATTGGTTGGAAGCCAAATTCAAAGGGAAAGATAAGCTGATCGCCGCCAACAAGAAGGCGCTGAATTCCGGATACTACTATGCCGAGACCGTAGAGGCGATCGAGAATCGATATGAGATCTCCGCGGTAAAGTTCGCACCCGGTAAATATAGAAATATAACCGGCAATTCAGCAATTGCGATAGGCCTGGTCGCCGCCGGGCAGTTGGCGAACCTACCCGTCGTATTGGGTAGTTATCCGATTACCCCGGCATCTGATATCTTACATGAACTTTCACGTTATAAGCATTATGGCGTAAAAACATTTCAAGCCGAGGACGAGATCGCCGCGGCGGGCGCGGCTCTGGGAGCCGCATATGGCGGCGCTATCGGAGTTACGACATCTTCAGGCCCGGGTATAACGCTCAAGATGGAAGCCATTAACCTGGCGGTTATGACTGAATTGCCCATGGTCATAGTTAACATCCAGCGAGGAGGCCCTTCCACTGGGCTACCGACGAAAACGGAACAGGCTGATTTACTGGAAGTGTTGTTTGGCAGAAATAGCGAAAGTCCATTGCCGGTCGTCTCGGCGTCATCTCCTTCTGATTGCTTTTATGCGACAATTGAAGCGGTTCGATTATCCCTGAAGTATATGACTCCAGTATTCTTGCTGTCCGACGGCTACCTGGCCAACGGTTCGGAACCCTGGAAGCTACCCGCGGAGCAGGAATTACCGAAGCTTGAGCACCGACTGGTAAAAAACGGTGTAAGTTCCGACAATTTTCAGGTGTATGCTCGCGATGCGGAGACTCTGGCGAGGGCATGGCCGGTGCCGGGCACGGCCGGGTTCGAACACAGAATCGGTGGAATTGAAAAAGATTCCCTTACCGGCAATGTTAGCTATGATCCGGATAACCATGAAAACATGGTCCACACCCGGGCGAATAAGATTGCGGGCATTGCCAAAGATATTCCTGATCAGGAAGTCTTTGGTGACTCAAGCGGCGATCTTCTAATTGTTAGCTGGGGCTCGACTTATGGCGCAATACATGCGGCGGTCGCGAAGGCAAGAGCAGCCGGTAAGAATGTATCCCATGCCCACCTCCGCTACTTGAATCCCTTTCCGGCAAATTTCGAATCAATCGTAAATAGCTTCGATCGGGTCCTTGTTCCGGAGATGAACATGGGCCAACTCTCTCTGTTGATTCAGGGACGTTTCTTGAAGAAAGTCATCCCATTGAACAAGGTAAAGGGACGGCCTTTCTTAATATCTGAAATTTCGAGTAAAATCGATGAGCTCATCTCTTGAGAAACACTCATTTCGATAGTCGTAGATCCTACAGCAAATAGAGGTTATTTTATGTCATCGCCCGTACCTGTTCAAAAATTGACCAAGAAGGATTTTACTTCGGACCAGGAAGTACGCTGGTGCCCTGGGTGCGGAGACTACGCCATACTGGCAGCCGTACAGAAAACAATGCCGGAGCTCGGCATCCCCAAAGAAAATGTAGTATTTGTTTCAGGCATTGGATGCGCGGCTCGGTTCCCATATTATATGAACACGTACGGGTTTCATACAATCCATGGCCGGGCGCCCGCAATCGCTACGGGATTGAAAGTTACAAACCCCGATTTATCAGTGTGGGTTGTGAGCGGTGACGGCGACTCCTTGAGCATTGGAGGGAATCACTTGATTCACTCACTGCGACGAAACGTTGATATTAATATTCTATTGTTCAACAATGAAATCTACGGGCTTACGAAAGGACAATACTCCCCTACGAGCGCACGAGGAACCGTTGCAAAATCAACGCCTTTTGGTTCTTTAGATCGCCCATTTACCCCGCTCTCGCTGGCCGTAGGAGCGGACGCAACCTTCGTCGCCCGAACTTACGACAAAGATATCAAAGGGTTGGGCGAAATCCTGAAAGCAGCGCACGAGCACAAAGGAACAGCTCTGGTGGAGATCCTACAGAATTGCGTGATTTTTAATGATGGGGTATTTGAGCCCTCCATCGGCAAGGATGTTAAGGCCGACAACCTCCTACATTTGGAGCATGGCAAACCGCTGTTATTCGGAAAGGAAAAGGAAAAAGGCATTCGGATGAATGGCTTTAAGCCCGAAGTCGTAAATGTCGCTGAGGTGGGTATCGAGCAGATCCTCGTGCACGATCAGTATAGCGAAGACCCGGCCTATGCGTACATGTTAAGCGGACTCCAAAACCCGGACTATCCCCTGGCGATGGGTATTATCCGATCAATAAATCGCCCTGTCTACGAAGAGGAAATCCTACAGCAAAATCGGGAGATAACGGAGAAAAAGGGACCTGGTAAGCTGGAGGATTTGTTGAATTCGGGAGATGTCTGGACCATAGAATAGCCAGTCCATTGATTCAGTGAAGGAACTCGCCGGAAGAACTGTCATCAAATAGCAATAAAAGTCGAAAGTTGTCGCCCTGCCGGTTCACTTTTCTTCGCAAATCGACATAATTCGCACGCGAAAGCCGGCGTGATGCTACGGTTTTGTTTTTTTCAATACATGCCGGGAATTTTTGTATACGGACGTTTCCATAAAACGAGAATATCCTACTTTTTGAGCGCGAATATTCCGGAGAGACATTGATGACGACTGGACTTGGTGAGCATTACATCATAGAGCTTTACGACTGCGAAAACGACATACTCAATGATATGTCGCGTATAAAGAATGTCCTACTGGAAACGGCGGAGAAAGCCGGGGCTACCATCGTCGGTGAGCGCTTCCACCAGTTTAGCCCGCAGGGCGTGTCGGGCGTCGTGGTCGTGGCGGAATCGCATCTGAGTATACATACCTGGCCCGAACACAAATACGCCGCCCTTGATTTTTTTACCTGTGGAACGGGCGTGAACATGAATACCGCTTTCATGCTCCTCAAGGAAGCCTTCGCTCCGGGGGATATGGATGTTCGTCGGATGACCCGCGGGCTGCTTGAGCGTAAAGCCCGTGAAGACCTCCAATTGATTCAGACGCCCGTCTGAAAACGGCCGCGGTCGGAAGGAAAATTAATTCATGGAAGAAACCGTCAGCACCATGAGTAACTTGAGCCAGTCCTGGATGCATCCCATGGCGGAAACCCGTGAGCGAGGCTTGTCGGGCAAAGGCGTTTTTGCCACCGGTCCAATCAAGAAAGACGAACTCGTCGTCATGTGGGGCGGCACCATTTACACCGGGGAACAATTGAATCGCCTGGAACCGGATATGAAACGGTTCATCCTACAAATCGATGAGACCCTGTATCTTGGCCCGGCGTCCCTGGACCATGTGGACGACGCGGAATATTTCAACCATAGCTGTGATCCCAATTGCGGCATGCGCGGCCAGGTAGGACTTGCGGCCATGCGTGATATCGCCCCCGGCGAAGAACTTACCTTTGATTACGCCATGGCTGAATCCTATCAGCAGCCTTTTCAATGCAATTGCGGCAGCGAAATCTGTCGTAAGGAAATTCGCGGGAATGACCACATGCATCCCGAACTGATGCGTCGCTACCGCGGCTACTTCAGCACCTGGCTCAAGGAAAAACATCGCATCATCGCGGACAGCGATCTGTTGCGACACTACGAGGCCACCGGTGCCTGGGGTCTCGATACCGCCATTGATCTGCACGATTGCGATCCCGAGCTCATTCGCAGTAAGGAAAAGATCCATGAATTCACGGTTCAGCTATGCGATCGCATCAAGGTGACCCGATACGGAGATCCGGTAATCGTCCATTTCGGACAGGATGAAAGGGTCGCCGGGTATTCCCTGGTGCAGTTAATCGAGACCTCCCTGGTTTCAGCGCATTTCGCTAATTTGACCAATCGCATTTACCTGGATGTCTTCAGTTGCGCCTATTACGACGCTAAAGTTACGGCCGAGTTCGCCGCCGAGTTCTTTCGGGCGGGCAGCCATTCCGTACGTTCCATTCTACGCTTCTAGACCTCGCCGGAAAACGGAGCCGGCTCGCAAATTCCCGCGGCCATCGTAGCGAATGTAGGAGATCCTACCGAATAAATTCTTTACAGCGAAGGGAAGGCGGCCTTAAATCGGCCTCCATGAAGAAAGTAGTCGCACTCCTGTTCATACCAATCGCGGCCGCCGGGCTCATCTGGGGCGCCGTGAGCTATTTCGCCGGGCAACTATTGTATCCCTCGTGGCGAATCAACGACCTGTCATACTGCGAGAAAGAAGATTACCGCTCCAAAAAATGGGGACCCTCGTGCGGCAACGCCCGATTACTGAAGCAATATAAGGCCGTGGACCTGAAGGTTAAGGGGCCGGACGGGCTGGAGGCGAAGGGTTGGTACATTCCTCGTTCCGGCAACGCGGATGTGCGCGCGGCCGGCGCGGTCATGTTCACTCACGGCGGCGGATCCGATCGCCGTGAAGGCAGCAGATTCATCGATTTCGCGCACAAGCGCGGCCTTGATTTTTACGCGTTTGATTTGCGCTGCCACGGTGAATCCGCCTGCAAATTCAAGGAGCTCTCTTTCGGTGAGCGGGAACATACCGAGGTGATCGCCGTGTATGAGTTCCTACGCAAACGGCATTCGGGAAAAATCGTCGCCATCGGGACATCGCTGGGCGCGGTCTCCACTCTGACGGCCTTGCCGAAACTGCGGGGTATCCATGCGATTGTCGCGGAGAATCCTTTTTACAGCTTATCTCGCTTCATAGCGGAAACACCGGCCGCTCCCTTTCCCCTGCCCGGCTGGTTCGTCGGTATGGTTCAAGATTCGGTCCTTTCGCGGGGTAAGTTCAGCGGCAAAATCAACGCCGCTACGGGAATCAAGGGCGGCAAATCCGTTCCGATTCTGTTCATGCACAGCAAGAACGATAAGCTAATCCCCTACACGCACACGGTTTCCTTGCACAAGGAATACGCGGGACCGAAAGTTCTCTTGATTACGGAAAAATCCAGTCATTCAAACATGTGGAATGAAGACGCGGCGCTTACTCGGAAGGCGATGGCCGATTTCTTTGATAAATACGTGAATTGACCCGGCGAGTTTTCCGCGCGCCATGCTTGCGAAGGGCCGTGCGCAATCCAGCGTAGCAATCGGATCCGAAATATCCGGCCAGGACGTGAAAGACCAGCCTGGGATGAGTTTTCTTGACGAACAATCGCATCCAGGCGTCGCAAAGGGAACGTTCCAGTAGGTCTCGCCCCGATGGTTCCGGACTCATTGGCGCCTCTCGTAAAATCGCCATGGCGGTCAACGGCTCCTCGCCGTCCAGAAGGCTTTGCAGGGCATCCACCAGGTAGTTCGGTAGGATCTTCTTCGATAGTTGCGATTTCAGAAAACCGTAGCCCGAAATCCAGCGGCGATTCGCGGCGCCAATCATCCAGACGAATAGAGGAAGCAGGCGCTTCTTGCCCGCTTGCGAACAAGCAGGGCGAGCGTCCGGCCGTAGGAGCTCCGCGATTTGACTGTTGAACTCCTCATCCAGGCGCGCCATGGAAGCGGAGCCGTTGACACCATTGCGATGCATGGCGGGCGTCATGCCGTCCGGTCGTAGCAGCTCCCGCAAATGGGCCAGCAGTTCCGCGATGGTTCTCTCCCCGCGCAGGACCCGGATCCCCGTGAGGCTCAACCAGTCGCGCAGCAAATCGGCCGCTTCCGGCGATTCGCCTCGCGCATCCGCCAGGACGAAATTACGGAGGGAGTTTTCCACCAGTACCGGATCTCGCCCTTCGACGGTAAGCTTCAAACCCAGGCGAAACAAGAAAGGATGGCCGCGATAGACTTCTCGTTCATCCAGCGCCGGGAGGCCCTCCCGCCGAACGCGTTCGCACAGACTGATCAGCGTTCGAACTCGCGCGCGTCCGGCCGCTTTTTCATCTGCTGTGAGATCTGGAAATTCCTCGGTCATTGGCCCGGCGGCGCGCGAAATGCTCGCCCACTCTATTGGACGAATTCCATTACACCTCCTTTATTTTCGACTACCGGAATCGCGAAAGAAAGGGCATCGATGGGGAAATAGCCCCGCCGGCGGACCATTCGCCGCTCAAGAGCTAACAGTAATTAAACAATTAAAAGAATTCAGCGGTAGGAACTCCTACTGAGCTTCCATGTCACGAATGCGTAGGATCTGCTTCTTGTTCCAATCGTCCTCGCCGGGTGGGGTTGAGAACCAGGCCTCGAGGATTTCGGCGGCCACGGCCGGAGTCGTGGCCCGCATGGATAAAGCCAGGGTATTGGCGTGATTCCAGGTGCGGGCCCCTCGCGCCGTTTCGGCGTCATTGCACAGAGCGGCGCGGATGCCTTTTACCTTGTTGGCCGCCAGGCAAGCACCGGTGCCGGTCCAGCAAATCACGATGGCCTCGTCCGCATCGCCACTGGTGACGCTCTCCGCCGCCTTACGCGTAACCAGCGGCCAATCCGCGTCATCGCCCGCTTCCTCGCCGGGTCCAGGCCCAAAGTAATTTGTAGGATATCCTCTTTTTTTGAGTTCCTGGAGTACGAAATCGACCAGGGGGCCGTGCTCATCGCTGCTTACGGAAATTTTCATGTGAAGTAGATCCTGCATCAGCAATCAAATGGGAGGACTGCTAAATATTTGGACTTTTTGCACCAAAACGGTTGACACTCGCCTAATTTTTAATTATTTGGCCTTGTGATTAGCAGTCAGTTAGTTCGACTGCCAGAAGATAATTTCCGGCAAATGAACCAGCTGACTGAATCCGGCACATGATTCTCACGCGAGCTTCAGGGAAATACCCGGGGCAAAATTAATTGAATCATGCCAGCTCGAAAAGAGGACAAGAAAGCTTCAAGTTCTTTCGCGGTCGTCCGGCGCACGCCGAGGCCGACCCTCTCGAATCATCGCGTGAAAATGGAAATGGAGGAATAGAAGACAATGGCAATTAAACCGCTGGGTGACCGAATCCTGGTCAAGGCTCTCGAAGCTTCGGAAGAAAAAGTTGGCTCCCTGTACATCCCGGACACAGCCAAGGAAAAGCCCCAGGAAGGCGTAGTGGAGGCAGTAGGCCCCGGACGCACCGAAGACGGCAAGCTCATCGCTCCGGAAGTTAAAGTGGGCGATAAAATTCTCTACGGCAAATACTCGGGCACGGAAATCAAAAGTTCCGGTCAAGAGTACCTGATCGTACGCGAAAGCGATATTCTCGCTATCATCGACTAATTTCAATCAACCCGTCCCTTCCCGCGGCATCGCGTCGCGCGTGACGACGGAAAATTTCAACGAGGTATTTAACAAATGGCTAAACAAGTAGATTTTGATGAAGGCGCACGCCGCCAGCTGCAAGGCGGCATCAACAAGCTGGCGAACGCCGTTCGCGTAACGCTTGGACCGCGCGGTCGAAACGTAATCATCGACAAGAAATTCGGCGCTCCCACCGTAACGAAAGACGGCGTGACCGTGGCGAAGGAAATCGAACTGGAAGACGCGCTGGAAAACATGGGCGCGCAGATGGCTAAAGAAGTAGCCACCAAGACCAACGACGTCGCCGGTGACGGCACCACCACCGCTACCGTTCTGGCACAGATCATCGTCAACGAAGGTCTGAAGAACGTAACCGCCGGCGCCAACCCCATGTCGCTCAAGCGCTGTCCGCCTAGTTGTTCAGAAGTTTCGAGAGCAACTTCGTGACTTTCTCTTTC
>CAZGYS010000070.1:0-16315 GCA_964530305.1 uncultured Leptospiraceae bacterium | reverse complement strand
AGGGTGCCGAGGCTGAATACAATCAAAGCGGCCAGCAGGATAAACGAAAACATCAAGGCGCCCGCGACCGGCCTTGCCATTACGTGATCAAACTTCATCAGAAGTCCGGCGCGAAACGCGCCGACGGTTGCCGGGGCCGCCAACGGCAAGGCGACGTAGATAAGTAAGACAGTGGAATCCATGCTCATCACGACGCGATCGCTTCGCGGCGAAGCACAGTATACCTCTCAAGCTTAATTCTATTCAAGCGTTTTTTTCAAAACAACAAAAAAATAAATATAAAAAAACATATATACCGCAAACAGACCAGAGCCCCCATTAGTACGTGGTAAATACAACGGATTAGCACGCGCGCGAAAAACGCAATGGACGTCGCCCGCGGTTGCGCTGAGTAGCAGTACGCAGACCGATTCGTAGGAACATCAATGGTTTCGCGCGCGCAATTCAGATAGAATAGCAATCAAAATGAATGAGAACACCGTTCCAAACCCCGAGCTCGATGATCGAACCGAAACGATGCGAAAGTCGCTCAATGAGATAGTTCGAATCCTCCGACGGGAAAACCAGGAGCAGTTGCGAATACCTACGTCCCAGGACATTTACACCACCCTCTTGAAAGGAGTATGTCGCGACGAGGACCAAGCGGTCGAAATGCTCTCCATCCTGGTTCAGGCTCGATTTTTGTTCGCACCGAACCTGGAGTTGCGGGCACCCGGGGACACAAGCGAAAGTATCGGAAAAAAAGGCTACCTGGTCGCGGAAATGCCGGTCCTGGGATTATTACTCAACGAATATTCGACGCGCCTGGAGAAACTATACGAAACGGAATTCTATGTCCGTAAGAATTCGTCCGCCATCGTCCGTGAACTGGGTCTGTTCATGGACAAGCTGAAGAATAACCCCCTGGGTGAGTTGTACTGCGTGGTCGTGATGCTCCAACAGTATCGCTACGCCATAACGGTTTCGTTCGCGAAGTTCCGCGAGGAATACCGACAAGAAACGTTGAACGGGATTCTATATGCCCGGGAGATGGAAGTGGCCCACGACGATGAAATGGAGGAAGCCCCGGCGGCACACAGGCGAGCAGTCGACACGGAAGAATACAAACAAATCAGGGCCATGGACACGAAGGACGTGTGGGACCAGGCCGTGGCGAAATTCGGAGTACGCTTCCTTCTAAGAATTCATTTCAGAAAGTACGAATTTCGAATGGTATCGGGCTTGATCCGACGCGGTAAAATTCACGAACCGGAAGACCTGCGGTGGATAACCGAAACCATGGCGATGATGCTGGACAATCTCTCGCGGGATCCCGAGCTCAAATCCCATACCGCCGCCATGCACGGACTGCTGGGGCAAGTTCAAGACTCCATGCGACTGACCGCCGTGACGGAAGCGTTGCCGTCGGCCATTGAAGCACGACGCGCGATCACGTAACGACGAATTCGAAATCGCGACGTTTCCAGGGAGTGCTGGAACTCAATCCCGTACATCGCTCGGCCGGCGTTGTCCCTCCCGTGACGAATCGTTCCCTTGATCTTAAACGGAATGTCTCCAGGCAGGGTAAGGATGGCGTCATGGGTCTTCCCAATCAGCGAAGCATCGAAGCCGTGAGGGACCCGCACGGAAACCCCACCTTCGCTGACGTCTTGCACGTGGAGAATTTCAAGGAAATTGCCGCTCATGATCTGCAACTCGACCGGTTCGTCATCGGCCGGCCGCACGCGAAAGTACTTTCGTTTCTCCTTCATCCAATCGCCTCCATCATCGCGGGGGCCCGAGGGGGCCGCTCCAGGTAATGCTCAAACTCCCATACGGGCAAGGGTCGGGAAAAGTAAAACCCCTGAAAAAAATTGCACCCGATGGAAACCAGACTATCCAGTTGTTGGCGGGTCTCGACGCCTTCCACGACGATGTCCGCGGACACCGCCCGGGCCAGTCGAATGATGGTCGCCACGATGTATTTGTCCGTCGAGTTGCCGTCGATGTTTCGCACGAAGGCGCGATCGACCTTTACCACATCCAGGGGAAGCTCCTTCAATCTGGACAGGGAAGAATAGCCCGTACCGAAATCATCCATGGACAGACGGATTCCCATGGCGCGAAGCTTGTTCAGGCGCTCGGTATGCTCGGGCCGCGTCACAAGGCTCTCCGTAACCTCAAGCTCCAGGCGCGAAAGCGGAAAGTCGAGCGAAAGCAGTGTCTCCTGAAGATTCGCGAAGCTTTCTTCGTCCGCCACCTGAGCCGTCGACAGATTCACGGACAAGATCAGATCCCGCCGTTCCAGCTTATTCGTCATGGCGCACGCATGTTTCAAGACCCATTCGCCAAGCTGAACAATGAGACCGGTTTCCTCGGCGATGGGTATGAAGCGCGCCGGAGAAATAAAGCCCATGCCCACCGGGTTCCAGCGCAACAGGGCTTCCATGCCGTAGACGCGATTTTCGCGCAGGTCGATTTTAGGCTGCAGGTAAATGTCCAGCTCATCGCGTTCAATCGCGTGCCGCAGCAGTTCGGGAAGCGCCAGGCTGTCCCTGGCATGCTCCAGCAATGCGTCGTCGAAGAAGGAAACGGAACAACCCCGTTCCTCCGTGGAATGAACATGGGCCAGGTGCGCCGCGCCGAAAACCGTTCGCGCGTCCGTGCCATGCTCGGGATAAGAACTGGCGCCGACGCTAATCGCCGGAAAGATCATATGGGCACCCGGACTCATGGGTTCTCGCAAGGCATTCACAACGCTTCGGCTTCCATCCACCATGCGCCTTGACGAAACCTCGGAATCGCATATCAACAAAAATTCCCTGGAGTCCGAGCGATAGACCTTACCCAATCCTCCGAATAGATTACTCAATCGCCGCGCCACCAGTTGTTGCAACTCTTCATAATCGCCGGCTTCCAGGGTGAACTCCAGATTCGAAAGATGGTCAATGGAGCACAGCAAGACATGACACGGTTCCTCCGTTCGAATCCGACTCTCCAACGTCCGCAAGAACGCCTCCTGGTCGGCACCCTCCTGTTCATCGGACCGCGTATTCCCGGGCGCTTCATTGGAACGTATGGATCGTAGCCGCTCCACCTTGCGCAGGCGAATGTTCACGGCTTCCAACACGTCGCGCCGCGAAAACGGCTTGGTCAGAAAATCATCGGCTCCCAGTTCCATCCCGCGACGCACGGTGGTGCGTTCCGTTTTGGCGCTGAGAAAAATCCAGGCAACCGAACTGAACTCCGAGGTGCCCGCGAACTCCGAAAGCAATTCAAAACCGTCCTTACCCGGCAGCATGACGTCGCACAGGACGAGATCCGGTCGCGATTCACGCAGCAGGCGCGGCAGGGAGCGACCGTCGGCCGCCATTACGACTTTGTGGCCTTCCAGTTTGAGCAGAGTCCCCAGATTTTCGCGAACCGACGCGTTGTCCTCGATAACAAGAATCGTATTCATGAACGAAGCCCTCCCGCCGCGATGCCGACGCGATTCTTCCTGCGATAGTATCGAATCGCTCCCATGGCCTCGGGTTCGAATTGAACGGCCGAACGGGGAATCGTTTCCGACGAACCCAGAATCAGAAAACCGTCGGCGACCAGGGAAGCGGCGATATTACTCATGGCCCTGCGTCTGTTTTCATCGCCGAAGTAAAACAAGACGTTGCGACAAAAAACCACATCGAATCCACCCTGGTGCATTCCCTCCAGCAGGTTTGCTTCCTCGAAATCCGCCATTGCGCGAAGCTCATCGCGTGCGCGAAATCCGCCGGGAACTTTTTCGAAGTAACGAGCAAGCATGGCATCATTCAGTCCTCGTCGCGCCTCCAGGTCCGTCACGAAACCGGAACGGGCCTGGGCGATGACCATGGGACTTACGTCGGTTCCCTTCATGGCTACGCGATGCGCCAACCCCGGCATCGTTTCGCGAATATGCATGGCGATGGACCAGATCTCCTGCCCCGTGGAACAACCGGCGGACCAGATACGAAGCGACCGACCACCGGCCTTGTATTTTGAAAGAATTCTTTCGCGCAGGACCTGAAAGATAGGCCAGTCCCGAAAGAAACTCGTTTCGTGCGTCGTGATGGCGTGCACCACCTCCTCCACCAGGCGTCGATTGCGGCGCGAAAGCAGCTCTTCGCACAATTGAGTGAAACTCGATACTTTATGCCTGATCATCAGGCGGGCCAGACGTCCATCCAGCAGATAGTATTTGTCCGGTGTAATGCGAATGCCGATCTCCGCCTCCAGTATGGATGCCAGACGCTCGCTTTCGTCGTCGTGTAAGTTCAATGCCGTCATATTTGTTTCCCGTCTCTTGATTACGCCGCCGAACCGGTTTGCGAAATCCTAAATTTATTTACGATACTGGTCAGTTTACCCGCCAGGTCCCGCATGGTTTCGGCCTGCCGCGAACTGTTGCCCGCGTCCCGCGCTCCGTCCCGGGCGGCCGTGGATATGCCCGTGATGTTTGATGTAACTTCCGTGGACGAGCGCGACGTCTCCGATATGTTCGCCGCCACCTGAACCGCGGTCATGGATTGTTCTTCCACCGCGGATGCGATGGAGGCGCTGATTTCATTCACCTGCCCGATGACCGTATTTATGGCGCCGATGGCCTTGACGGCTTCGTCGGCGCTTTTCTGTATCGCCGAAATCTTGATCTTGATTTCCTCGGAGGACTCCGCCGATTGTCGCGCCAGCTCCTTAACTTCCGTGGCGACGACGGCGAAACCCTTACCCGCGTCTCCGGCCCCCGCGGCTTCGATGGTGGCGTTCAAGGCCAGCAACCTGGTTTGCGCCGCGATGCCGGAAATCGTGTCGATCACCTTGCCGATTTCCGTGGCATTGTCTCCCAGGTCCTTTACAATGGAGTCGGTTGATTCGGCCGTGGTATTGGCCTGGTCCATCACCGAGGCCGACTCCGCGGCCTTGCGCGAAACTTCCTTGATGGATATGGACATTTGCTCGATGGCGCTGGCAAGGGCCTGGAGATTGCCGTTCATCTGGGTGGCCGATGCCGCGATGGCTTCCGACTGTTGAGAAGTTTGTTCCGTTCCGCTGGAAAGGTTCTGTCCGGCCTCGGTAAGCTGAACGGACGTATTTTCCATGATCGTACTGCTCTCCTTGATCTGGGCGATCAACCCGCCGGTATTGATGAGCATGGTCAGCAGGGCCTGGTTCAACACGCCGATTTCGTCATTGCGTTTATGGGGAATGTTCGCCGAGAGATCGCCTTCCGCGATTTGATTGGCCAGTTCGGTAGCCCGGCGAAGCGGCTGCAGCAACAGCCGACTCACCATGAACAGACCGGACGCGAAGAACGCTCCCCCCAGCAACAGGGAAATGGTCATGGTCAAGACCTGATTCAAGCCCATGGCCCCCAGGAGCACGCCCATGGGAATGGCCGCGCCGCTCATGAAAAAGAGCAAGCCCAACTTAAAACGAATGGATACGCCCTTACGAATCGTCGGCGGGAAAATCGCCTTACCGTTCATGATGTCGCGATATAAATTCGATGCCTTGTGCACCTGCTCCGGGCTGGGCTTTCGCCGAACCGAAATGTATCCTACGATGTTGCCGTTTTCCACCCGGGGCGCCACATTGGCGTCGACCCAGTAGTAGTTCCCGCTCTTCGCGCGATTCTTGACGATGCCCCGCCATGGGCGACCGGCCTTGAGTGTTTCCCAGAAGTCATGAAAGGCGCTCCGAGGCATGTCGGGATGCCGCACTATATTGTGCGGTTTTCCGAACATTTCGTTCGGTTCCATTTCCGCGATGCGTAGAAATTCTTGATTCGCGTAAATGACGCGACCCTTCAAATCAGTGGTGGAAACCAGCGTGTCGCCGCTGTTCATTTTGTTTTCGACATTGGTCACCTCCACCGACATGCGCTTTATTTCCGCTTGTGCTTGCTTCTTCATGCATTACTCCCTACTTTTAGAATTTCATTCTGATCCAATATATATATGAGGTCTTCGCCCAGGCTCGCCACGGAGGAGACGAATCGACGTTCGGCATCGCTCATGTGCGCCGGCGGAGGGACGACCAGATCGGCGTCCAGACTGATGATGTCCAGAATCCGGTCGGCGGCGATGGCGGTTCTTCTTCCGCCCGTTTTTAATCGCACAAGGGCGCGCGCGGCGACCACCGTACGTAATTCGTATCCGAGTAATTCCGTAAGTTCAAGCACCGTCACGAGATCGCCCCGTAGATTTACGATTCCGGCGATGTAGCCGGCTGAATGAGGAACTTTCGCGCACTTGACGTCGAGAAGAACATCACTGCAATCCAGAATGTTAATCCCGAACCGGTATTTGCCGCGCGCCCAGGCCACCACGTCAATGGCACCCCCCGCGTTCAACTTGCCGCCTCCTGAGCGCCCCGCTCACGCGCGGACAAAACGCTCTTCGCCTCGAAAACCAGAACCGGCTTGCGGTCCACCAGGGCGCTGCCGCGCACGAAGCCGGGAGATTTCGTCGGCGGGGGCGATAATTTCAAACCTTGATGCACGTTGATGATTTCGTCGGCGACGATTGCGGCGGCTCCCTGGTGATGCGCGAAGACGATCAGATAGAATTCATCGTTTCGCCGCGAAGCCGGAGGGGCGCCCAGAAGCTCCTCCACATAGTAAATATTCACCATGGTTTCCCCCAGCTGCATCATGGGGCGGCCCAGAAAATCCGAAAGCGCTTCCCGCGCCGCTTTTTCGACCCGCGGGCGACCTTCCAACGAGACCGCGAAGAGTTGCCCGCCGGAGGAGAATATTATATACGGAAGCCCGTCGCTTCCGGCTTCGGCTTGCCCGGATAATTCCTCCCGGGGCAACGCATTGTCGGCCTGCAGCCGTGCCTTCCGAGCAATACCGGCGGCATCCAGAATCAAGACGGTATCGCCGTCGCCCTGGATGGCCGCTCCGGAGTACAATTCCAGGTCGGCGAAAAAATCGCCGAGAGGCTTGATGACCATCTCCTCGGGATCGAGAACTCGATCGACGATCAACCCGAACCAGTAGCGATCCGTCTTTAGAACGACGATGAATTCGGCGTCTTCCGCGCTCTCCTCCGAGAGCAAGGTCGCAAGCGAAATCAGCGGAAGCAAACGTCCGCGAAGGTTATAGATCATGCGTCCGTCGTTCAAGGTGAGACGCTTTCGATCCATCAACAGGAGTTCGCGAATGCCGGCGCGCGGCAGCGCATAGCGCGAACCGCCGCTTTCCACGAGCAAGCTGGCGATAATAGCCATGGTTTGCGGCAAGGTCAGGGTGACGACCGTGCCCGCTTCGCCGCCGTCATTGACGTCCACCGTTCCCCCGGCGTTCTTGATTGTTTTACGAACGGCGTCCATGCCCACCCCTCTTCCCGAAGTGGTCGTGACGCTCGCCGCGGTACTGAATCCCGGTTCGAATATCATTTCACGCAACTCATCCCGGGTAACCGATTGAGCGCGCTTTTCATCGAGAATACCTCGCTCAAGCGCCCGCGAAGTAATCGCCCCATAATCCAATCCGCGACCATCGTCCTCAATGCTCACGACGACGTTACCGCCCGACAGCAGGGCGCGAATGCGCAGAAGCCCCACCGGCGGCTTGCCTTCCCGCTCACGCTGCGCGGGTTCTTCAATTCCATGGTCGACGGCGTTGCGAATAATGTGCGTGAGGGAATCCGAAAGGGCTTCAATAATTACCCGGTCCATTTCCACGCTTCCGCCGAGAACCTTGAGCTCGACTTGCTTGCCGGTTGCCCTCCCCGATTCACGTACCAGCCGGGGGAGTTTTCTAAAGACCGAATCCAGTTCCCGTAGCCGGGTCAGCATGATTTTTTCCTGCAGACTGGTCACGAGCGTGTTTATGCGATTCGTATTCAGCGCCAGGTTCGTGGTATTGCCGGATTCCACGGTGCGCAGGAGCTCGTTTCGAGCGATAACGGTTTCGCCCGCGATATTGATCAATTCATCGATGAGCGCGGTCGACACGCGAACGCTTCCGGACCGCGGGGCACCGAGCCGCTCCGGAGCATCTTTCGAAACCGGTGGTTTTCGCGTACTCGAGGGCGAGACATCGGGTTTTGCTCCCGGGGCGTGAATCGTTTTGACGCGAAACGGTTTCAGACCGGATGCTTGCAATCGGCTCTCCGGAGTTCCATCCGTCATGAGCAACATGAAGTATGGGAAACAATTTTTTCCGACGCCCTCGAAGAGGCGCTCTTCCCGGGGGCCGAATTCAATCAATTCGCCGGACTTTCGCTCTTCGCTCAAAAAAGTATAAAAGGCATTCAAACTTACGGCTTCCTGGGCACTCAGATTCAAGTGGGCCAGGGCCAGATGTTTCCCTTCGCGACGCGCTTGCTCCAGGAGGCCGGCGCTCACCCGTATGGTTCGAGGACGAGCCCGTGCTTCGTGAATACTGGCTTCGTGAATATCGGCTTCGTGAACTTTTGCTTCCGAACCATACGTTTCCAGATCCTTGCGTAGAATTCGATCAGCGCGATCCGTGCCCGGATCCCCTTGCAGCATTTGCCGCAACAGGTCGGCCGCTCGAAGTACCAGGTCCGTCAGTTCCCGACGGGACGACCCGCCGCTTTCGCGCATGCGCTCAAGAAAACTCTCGAAGGCATGCGCGAAAGACGACAGGCGGGGCATATCGAATATTCCGGAGTTCCCCTTGATGGTATGAACGACGCGATACACCGCGTTCAAGTGTTCCATATCGCCTTCGCTTTCGAACAGCATGATCGAATCGATCATGCCGTCGATGAGCTCGGCCGATTCGGCGCGAAAACTCGCCTCCAGCTTTTTAAGGTCAAGCCCCATGACCTCAGACCGCTCCCTGCTCGAAGAAAGCTCCCATTCCCATCATGTTCAGCGCCGTCAACGTGTCCGGCGCGGCGCGCAGATAGGTTCTGATCTTGGAACGACGCAGTTCGACGATGAACAGCAATATCGTTGAAATGCAGTTCAGTCCGGGGTGTGGCCCCTCGAGCTGAATGTGTACCCGGGGAGTGGTTATCCTGGAGCGCATATCGCCCAGGGTTTCCCGCAAGGTTTCTTCGGGGCCTTCCATTTCCTGGGCCGTAATCGTAATGATTGTATCCGTTTGCTCTACCGTAAGATTCATTCGTATCCTCCGGAAAGCATGGTAACCCATCGGCGAATTTACTCAATGGAAGTTGTTACCGGAGATTTCCCGGAGTACTACCGAGAGAATTTCCGGATAAAGAGAGCGGCGGATCAGTACCGGTACGTACAAAATTGAGTAGTTAAGGCAATTGCGGAATGATTGAAAGTCGTATACTTTTTGTCAGTATGAGGGACTTTACCAGAATATTGATAGTTGACGATAATCACGGCCTTCGCCATAATTTGATGACGGTTCTCATGGCGGAAGGCTACAGGCCGCTCGCCGTGGACAGCGGGGAACGAGCACTGCGTATGTCCAGGGAGATTAGACCCGATCTCATCCTGTGCGACATCAGCATGAAAGGCATGGACGGTTTCGAAGTGTTGGAAGCATTGAAGGGTGAAACCGAATCGCAATCGATTCCATTCATCTTCATTACCGCTCAGTCCGCGCGAGAGCGAGCCGGCCTGGCCATGAAAAAAGGAGCCGCCGACTATTTGACGAAGCCCTTTACCAGCAAGGAACTGCTCACGAGCATTCAAGCGGTCCTGGGACAACCGGGACCGCGCGCGGCCCCCCGCGGGAATTCCCTTCATGCATAAAATTCTGGTCATCGACGACAACGAATCACTACGAAAAAACCTGGAAGCCATCCTGATGTGCGAAGGTTACCAGGTGCTTCCGGAACCCGACGGTTTGTCGGGGCTAAGGACGGCGCGGACGGCCAACCCCGATCTGGTGCTGTGCGATCTAATGATGCCCGATCTGGACGGCTTCGAAGTCAGTAAGCGCCTCAAGCAGGATCCTCTCACAAGAAACATCCCCATCATTATCGTTTCGGCCATCGATCAACCCCGGGAAATCCTGCGGGGCCTGGCTTACTCCGAGGAATACGTCACCAAGCCTTTTAATCTGGACGAACTAAAAGCACGGGTGGGCAGCATGCTTCGCCTCAAGACGGCCCGGGACGAAGTCATCGCCCTGAACGAAAGCCTGGAAAAGCGAGTGGCGGATAGAACCAGGGAATTAAGCGCCCGCAATGATGAGCTCCGATTGGAGATTGAACTACGGCGAGAATCCGAACTACTTATAAAGAGTCTCTCCCAGAAAGCCTTAACCATTCGCGAAGAGGAGCGAACGCGCCTGGCGAATGTACTACACGACGACGTAGGACAAACCATCATGTCTCTGAAATGGTCCTTGCAGTCCCTCACCGCGGAATTGTCTTCTCCTCCTAACGAAGTGGAGAGCGCGGTTCAACGTCTGAGTGAGGCCGTTCATTGCGTCGAGGAACTGGCCGACAAAGTCCGTGATATTTCCCACAATTTGAGTCCCATCGACTTAAAAAACCTGGGACTGAAGAGTGCCGTGGAACGCGTCGCGGAGACTTTTGAGGACGCGAACAATCTCACGGTGGAAACGAACTTGCCCGGTTTCGAGCCGGACATGCCCCCCGGTAACGACATCATGCTGTACAGAATCATTCAGGAATCCCTCACGAATATTTCCCGCCATGCGGGCGCTACGCTGGTAAAGATCGAGGCGGTGCGTAAAGACAATGAACTCACTCTTCGAATCATGGACAATGGCGTGGGTTGTGAGGGGACGGACCAGCCCCGGTCCGGTCTGGGCCTGTGGATTATGGAACAACACGCTCAGCGCCTGAATGCCGAATTGCGTTTTGGGAAAAGCGAATACGGAGGAATGGAGGTGAAACTTGCAATCCCTACAAAATAAACCGTACGAAGTACTCCTGGCGGACGATCATGCATTGGTTCGCACCGGCTTGCGCAAGATTCTGGAAACCGCCCAGGATATTCGCATCGTCGGGGAAGCCTCCAATGGCGATGAGTTATTGGAAATGCTTAAACATAAAAGCTGCGAACTGGTCATACTGGATCTGTCCATGCCCGGCCGTAACGGACTGGACGTGATCAAGGAAATGCGACGCACCCACCCGGATATGAATATCCTGGTTCTGACCATGCACAAGGAGCGCGAATACTTTACCCGCGCCATGGTCAAGAACGTCAAAGGCTACATTCTCAAGGACGACGTCTACGAGAAACTCCTCTCCGCCATACGCGAGATTCGCGCGGGGCGCAAGGCATATTCAGCCGAGATCCAGGAGCGTGTCATGGACGAGTTCGCGAACAATCGAGCACACGCTCCGGCCGTGGAGACCCTCACGCGCCGTGAAAATGAAATCCTCCGCGAAATCGCCGCCGGAAAGATGAACAAGACCATCGCCGAGGAACTTCATATCAGCATTCGTACGGTGGAGTCCCATCGCGCCAACATCATGGACAAGCTGGGTTGCCGCAACGTTACCGAGCTGATCAAATTCGCCATCTCCGCCGGCATCACTTGAGCCGGCGAAGTCCTTTCCCCCAACACCACCGCCCTTTCGTCGCCGGGGTCCGGGGATGTCCATGGACTTGCGGACATTCCCCACGTAGTTTCCCCCGTTAACGCGAAACATGTTCCCCACGAATTGCTTGAATCGCATTAGAATTCGCATTGTTTAATTTTCCCGAAGCACGAAACGTTTTATGGTTGTTCGCCGCGCGAAAATCGAATATCTTTGATAAAATCCATGAAAGGCAGCGCCCCTGAAATTCTCGATCAATTGACGTGCGGCATTCAGATCGTCGACGCGAATTGGACGACCGTCTACGCGAACGACCGGGCCATTGAACACTCACGCCAACCCCGGGAGGCCATAGTGGGACAAAACATTCTGGAAAGAAATTGTCCCGACGCGTATCGCCATTTTTACGATTTGCTCAAGGAGTGTCGCGCCACCCAATCCGACCGCAAGTTCGAATTCGAACATACCCATGAGCACACCGAATCAAACTGGTTCGATTTTCATTTTAAGCCGTTCCAGGACGGTATCCTGATCATTTCGAAGGAAATACACGACCGCAAGCATATCGAAAAAGAACTGATGATTGCCAAGGAAAAGGCGGAAGAACGAGAGCAGAATATCGTATCCATTTACAACACGGTGGGCAATATCATTTTCAAGCTGGCCGTGGAACCCGGCGAACAATACCGATTTGAATCGGTCAACCATCGCTTCCTGGAAGTGACGGGCCTCAGCGAAGAGGCGATTATCGGGCAACTCGTCAACGATATCATACCCGAGCCCTCCCTATCCATGGTTCTTGAGAATTACAGGACGGCCATCCGGGAAAACAAGATCGTTCGCTGGGAAGAAGTATCCACGTATCCTACGGGGGAACTAACGGGAGAAGTAAGCATCGCTCCGAACTATAACGCGGAAGGTGTTTGTAAATTCCTGGTGGGCGCGGTTCACGACATAACCCAGCGAAAAAAGAACGAAAAACTGCTCGAGGATCAGAACCGTGAATTGATCGCGGCCAAGGAACGAGCCGAAAACAATGAAGCGAAGATCATCGCGTTCACGGATCAATCGCCGATTTCCATTTTCACGATGGACACCGGGGGCCTGCTCAGCTACGCGAACAAGAAGTGGCTGGAAACCGCGGGGATGGAACTGGAAGAGGCCCTGGGCGAAGGCTGGCTGAAAGCCCTCCACGAGGACGACCGAGAAAGAATCAAGCTTGAATGGCAAAAGCGCATCGGCTCAAACACGGGGTGGACTTATGAATGTCGCATCGTGGATAAGCAAGGCCGCATTACCTGGGTAGAGGGCGCCGTTAACGGGCTGCGCGATACCAGAAATAATCTGGTCGGCTACACCGGAACGAATTTCGACATTACCGACAGAAAACTCGCCGAGAAGGCGATCATGGAAAACCAGCGCATTAAAGTCGTCGGAGAAATGACTTCGGCCATCGCCCATGATTTTAACAACGCCCTCCAATCCATACTGGGCAACCTGGAGCTCGTTCTCCTGCGCGGAGACTGCTCCGAAAAATCGGAGCAAAATCTGGAAAGCGCGAGATCAATCGTAATGGACGCCGCTCAGCGCGCGCAACTGGTGCAAAGGTTCGGCGGCCACAATCAAAACAACGAGCACTTCCAGCATGTAGAAATCAATGCGCTGTTTGAGAAATTGATTTCGAACTCCAAGCACCTGTGGAAGGACAAGGTGGAGCAGGACGGCATCAGCATTGAAATCGAAACGCGTTTCGCGGACATCCCGGAACTGTATTGCGTCGAGGGAGAGATTTCCGCGGTCCTGCTGAACCTGATAAAAAACAGCATCGAAGCCATGCCCCAGGGCGGCACGCTCTCCATTGAAACCAGGAACGTTCCCGAGGGAGTATGCATCCTCATCGCCGACACCGGGATCGGCATGGATGAGGAAACACGCGCCCGGATCTTTCAGCCGTTCTTTACGACCAAGGGTTTTGACGTGGGACGCGGGCTCGGCATGAGTGGAGCCTACGGCATCATCAAGGAGCATGGCGGCAAAATCGCCGTACGCTTCAGCGAACCGAACAAGGGAACCGTCATTGAAATAGTGTTACCATTGCGGGAAGAACATGGGGAATAACCAGAACAACAACGGATCGAAAAGAATTCTATGGGTCGAAGACGACGCGAATCAGCGGGACTCGATCAAGGACCTCCTGGAGATCCTGGGTTACCAGGGCGATGTCGTTGAAAACGGGCAACAGGCCCTGGCGCAACTCGAGGTTCGGGAATACGATATACTTTTCACGGACATCGGCATGCCGGTCATGAACGGATGGCAATTGATCGAACACGTGAAGGCAAAACACGGCGATAAGATCAAAATCGCCATTGTCTCCGGCTGGGCCAATAAGATCGATTCCAACGAACAGGCTTCGCACGGGATCCACGCCGTCGTCAGCAAGCCCTTCCAGATGACGCAATTACGGGACTTGCTGAGTTAACCGAGTTAATGAAATTCATACGGCGATGAGCGCTCGCCTCGCGAACGGATAAGATTCACCCTTCTCCGCCGTCGTCGCCGTCCATGCTTCCGATTTGCAGGCCAAAAAAACCGAATAATTTCTGAAGGTTTTCGGGGATTTACCGATAGGTAATTTGAACGATACATCCCCCGGTTTAATCCAAAAAAAACCCGGTGCATTGCTGCACCGGGCGGACATCGGGTCGGCGGGGCGAAGGTTGTCGCCCATTCCCCGCTTCCCCGCGGGTTTTTCCGGCGGGATTCGTTCATTAATCGCCCTACTTGAGCAATTGCAGAACGCCCTGCGGTCGAACACCGGCTTGCGCCAGCATGGCGATACTACTCTGAGAAAGTATCTGTTTCGTGCTGAGACTGACCATTTCCTCGGCCATGTCGGTGTCCCGAATACGAGATTCGGAAGCCTGCACATTCTCATACGCATTCATCAGACCCTTCGCGGCGTGCTCAAGTCGATTCTGAAACGCGCCTAAATCGGCCCGTTGCTTCATCAACGTAGTCAAAGCGGCGTCCACCTTACCGATGACCGCGTTCGCTCCGTTAGGAGTCGAAAGCGAAATTCCGCTTAGACCGAGCGCTCCAACGCTTACGGCGTTTACGGCAATCGTCTCGTTCTGATTGGCGTTGGCGCCCATGTGTATAGACACGGGCGTTTTATCCTTCGCCAGGTTGCCGTCGAAGACCTTGAACTTATTGAACTCGGCCTGTGAACCGATACGATTCACTTCGTCCAGCAACTGGGAGACTTCCACCTGCAACAGCTGTCGGTCTTCCCTCGAGTAAATGCCGTTGGCCGATTGAACGGCCAGCACGCGTATGCGTTGCGCCACGTCGGTGAGTTGCCCCAGGTATCCCTCGGCGGTCTGCACGAAGCTAATACCGTCCTCGGCGTTTCTTTCCGCCTGTCGCAACCCTTGAATCTGAGAGCGCATTTTCTCAGATACCGCCAGTCCCGACGGGTCGTCTCCGGCGCGATTAATACGCATACCGGAGGACAACTTCGCCATGGACTTATCCACGTCCCATTGGTTGAATTTTAGAGCACGGTGCGCGAACACCGCACTCATGTTGTGATTGATAATCATCCCCGTGCTCCTTGTACTCTTTTCCTTTGCGCGGGAAATGCCAAAGGGTGAAGAATACCCGCGGGTATTCTCCCTCTCACCGACAAACCAGGAGTTTAGAAACTCCGGGCTGATCGGTCAGAGAGAGCGCACCCGCCGCGGAACGACGAAAGACGGTTCTCCATCACCGCCTAATTAAAATTAAGCCGGGACTAAAGTTTTATCCGAATAAACCGACCTCCTGCTTATGACGCGTAACAATACCGAACGCATCGCCCCGGCGCGGAATACACCACGCACGGCGAAGCGAACGCGACGAGAGCGACTACGGATCGCCCCCGCCGATTCGGTGTTCAGTAAACGTTTATCGCAAAAGCTGGAGTACGGATTGCGGCCGTACATTCGCTTGCGCAACCATTGCCGTTCCCGCTTGAACCAGAATCTGGTTCTTGGTGAACGACGTGGATTCCTCAGCCATGTCCGTGTCGCGAATTCGCGATTCGGACGCCTGCGTGTTCTCGTAGGCGACCATCAGACCCTTGGCGGTGTGCTCCAGACGGTTGTAATAACCACCCAGATTCGCGCGTCCTTTGTTCACGCGATGGAGCGCACCGTCGATGGTTCCGATGGCGTCGTTGGCTTTGGCCATCGTGGACAATGACGCGATGGTATTGTCCGCGTTACGCAATCCCAGGGCCTGCGCCGTCATGGTCGCGATATAAACGCGCTCACGCTGGTGCTGATTGGCTCCCACATGAAACCACATGGAACCCGCACGGGAACCCCGGGCGAAATCGCCTGTAAGCAAGCCCATCTTGTTGAATTCGGCCTGCGAGGCTATACGGTCCACTTCGTCGATAAGCTGCGATACCTCGACCTGGATCATCTGACGGTCACGAGCGGAGTAAATACCGTTCGCGGCCTGAACAGACAGGACACGAATACGCTGCAGAATGTCGCCAGTCTGCTGCATGTATCCTTCCGCCGTCTGGATGAGACTCATGCCGTCTTCGGCATTTCGCTCAGCCTGACGAAGGCCCTGGATCTGGGATCGCATCTTCTCCGAAACGGCGAGACCGGAGGCATCGTCGCCGGCGCGATTGATTCGCATACCGGAAGACAACTTCTCCATGTTCTTGTCCACGTTCCAGTGCTGGAACTTGAGGACGCGATTCGCATTGATCGCGGAGAGATTATGATTGATTATCATTCGTTTCCTCCTTGAAACGCATCAGTCCGGCCCGACCACCCCGCTGACGC
>CAZGYS010000069.1:7488-16400 GCA_964530305.1 uncultured Leptospiraceae bacterium | reverse complement strand
GTGTTGATGCCGATGCCCATGGTGAAGTTGTCGCGAATCCATTGGTTGGGGATGTCGCGCATGGATTCCTGCATGCGAATCGCCGCGCGAATGGCCTGGGATTCGTTCTCCGGAAGACCGGAAGGCGCGCCGAAGAGGGCGACGATCATGTCGCCTACGAACTTGTTCACGGTGCCGTCATGGGCGAAGATGACTTCGACCATGTGCGTGAAATATTCATTCAGATAGGTTACGATTTCCTCGGGTCGCAGGGTTTCGCAGGTAGAGGTAAAGTTTCGAATGTCCGAGAACAGGACCGTGATGCGTCGTTTCTCCGAATTCAGGGAAATGTCCTCGCTGGCGTTGAGGACCGTATCCAGTAGTTGGGGGGCGATGTAGCGCGCGAGATTACTCTTAATGAGTTCCTGTTGCACGCGTTTTTCATGCAAGAGCGCGGTTTCGATGGCGGAGGCCGCCTGACTGGCCAGCGACATCAGCAGACGCAGGTCCCGGGAAGTATACTGAACGGTTTCGCGCGAACTTAAATTGAGTACGCCCAGCACCTTGTCCGCGGAGCGCAGGGGCGCGCACATCATGGACGATATGGGCATCTTGCCGGGCTTATAGCGGGGATCGGAACCTACGTCGTTTATGATTTCGGCCTTACGTGTTTGAAGAACATGTCCGGCGATCCCCGTCCCGAGGGACAGGGTCGTCTTGGGAATGAATTCGCCGCCCACGGCGGACAGAATGCGCAGATGCATTTCGTCCTCGTCCAGCAACATGACCGAAACGCTGTCGGCCTGGATTAACTTCTGAGCTTCCTCGGCCACAAGGGCCGTAATTTCATGGAGTTCCAGGCACGTACTCATCTTCTCGGAGAAGTCGTAGAGAAAGTTAATTTCCTTATATTTATCCAGGGTCTCGATGCTGAGACTCTTCTTCTCCATTTCCAGTCCGGCGGTGTGCATGAGCACGTTCGCCAATAGGGATGCTCGGGCGCCGCTCACCCAGCCCAGGGTTTCGCCCTGAAGCGTTACGGGAACGCGCTGATCGGGGGGAGGCACCTTTTCTCCGAGGAGGAGTTTTTTATTGCCGTCGATCACGGCGATGTCGTCGCCCAGTTCCCGGGCCAGTTCCTGGAACATGGCGGCGATTTCGCCCTTGCCCAGGAGTTTTTTCATGCTGATGAGTTTCATGAGTTTTCCAGCGTGGGGCTTATTCGCCGTCCGGATTGTCTTTTTCATCCCGCAGGACGAAAAACAGCGCATGCTCCAGTTCCTTGTCGAATTTCAGGGCTCGCACCACGTCTACATTATCGGATCTTAAAGAACCTATGATGATCATGTCGGGACGGGTGTTACGGGCCTCGCGAATGCCTTCATTTCCATTGAGCGCTTGAACTACCTGATGGCCTCGGGCCGCCAGCAAATCCGCCAGCGCGCGCAGGGTGGACTGGTCCTCGTCGATAACCATGACGCGCTTGCTGGAGACGGCCTGTTCCAGCAGGTTGCGGATATCGTCCAGCAGAGCGGGCGTGTCGATGGGTTTGTTCAAATAGCGATCCACGCCGATATGCAGCCCTCGCTCCCGATCCTGTACGATGGAGAGTATAATGATGGGAATGTCCATCATGACCGGATCATTCTTAAGAATGGCGGCGGTATCGAACCCGCTCAATTTGGGCATCATGACGTCCAGGATAATCAGGTCCGGCTTCTCATCCTTAACCGATTCAATCGCCGCCAGGCCGTTGGATGCTTCGCGGACATCGTAACCGTTCGCTTCCAATTCCTGGCGCAACAGCGCGCGGATATTATCCTCGTCGTCGACCACGAGAATGCTTTTGGCCTTTCTGACGCGTCGGGTTTCGCCGTGTTTTTTCAGACGTTCCACGAGCTCGGGCATGGCGATGGATTCCTTGCGGACGCGTTGACCGGCGGCCAGGGGCAGGGTGAACGCGAAGATGCTTCCCCTGGGTTCATTGGCCTCCACGGATATTACGCCGCCGTGGTATTCGACGATTTGTTTACAGATGGGCAGTCCCAGGCCGGTGCCCTTGGGTTTATCCGTGAGGGTATCGCCTACTTGCTTGAATTTCTCGAAGACCTTCGGGCGATCCTCGGCGCTGATACCCATGCCGGTATCCAGCACGCTCACCTGGATTTCCTCGCGCTCGTTCATGGCCGAGCGCAGGGTCACGCTGCCGCTGTCGGTAAACTTGACGGCGTTGGAAATCAAATTGATGACTACCTGCAGCAGGCGATCGTGATCTCCCGTCAGGATGGGCAGGTCCGGCGCCAGCTCCATGCGCAGTTCCACGCCGTTCTTATGCTCCAGCAGAGAGTTCGTCGCGGCAACGCCTCTTTCAATGAGCTCATTGACGGAGAGTTCCTCCATCTTCCAGTCCAGCTTGCCGGCTTCCATTTTGGCGATGTCGAGCACGTCATTGATCAAATTAGTCAAGCGCTCTCCCTCGGAAACGATAATGGCGATGTTGTCGTCCACCTGGCGTACGGCGCGACCGGTCTTCTTTTCTTCCGTGTTCAACAGGGGAAAGATAACGTCGTCCAGTTTCTTCTTTATAAGCTTGGCGAAACCCAGCACCGACGTCAGCGGCGTGCGCAGTTCATGGGAAACATTGGAGATGAACTCCGTCTTCATGCGATCGATTTCCTTTTCGCGCGTGATGTCCCGCAAGAGAACTAGATAGCCGAAGCGGGCCTCGGGATCATCGCGGTCGACGCCTTCGCGATACAGGGGCGAAACCGTAGCTTTGCCCGTGAGATCCTTTGATAGCGACAGCTCCGCCGTCACGACGCCGCCCTCGATGCGACAGCGCTCCAGCATTTCCGCCAGCTCCGGATGACGCGCGGCCGGAAACGGACGGTGCTCCCAGAGCGCGTCCTTTTCATCGAGCAATTCAAGGAGAGCGGGGTTGTGACGCAGGACGATCATGTCCGTGTCCAGAGCCAGCAGGCCGTCGACCATGTTGTCCAGGATGCCCGTCAACTGGAGTAGAGTGTGCTGCAGTACGCGGGTCCTTTCGCGCACGACATTGGTCATGGTACTGAAAGCCGCGGCCAGGTCCGCGATTTCGTCCTTGGAGCTTACGTGGATGTCCACGTCGTACTTACCCTTGCGCACGCCGTCCGAGGCTTCCTTGAGTTCCTTCAAGGGATTGGAAATCGCCCGGGCGATCAAAAAGCCGATGAACAGGCCGCCCAGTAGAACCGCCAGGCTGATAAACACGATGCGACGCACATTCTCGTTCAGTTCGTCTACGAAGAGGTGTACCTCATTGTCCACCTGGAGAAAGCCGCTGACTTTTCCTCGGGAGTCCCGAATCGGCGCCATGCCGGAAATCCAGTGCCCATGCTTGTCCACGTAGATTCCCGTACTGACGGCCTTGCCCTTCAGAACCTGGTCCACCAGGGCCTGGTTGCGCGGGGGCACCTTGTAGGCATCGCCTATGAAGGGTTTCGGGTGCAGCATGACGCAGAACTTAAGGTTTTCATTATCCACGGCATGAAAGGTGTAGATGGTCTCATTGGTAAGGCCGTTGACCTTCTTTATCTTGTTCAGGTGATCGTAGATGCGTCGGAACTCGGGGCGGTCGTGATCGTTCTTGCCGGAGATGGCGTCGTGATCGTCCCCCGAAATGCCCACGGCCGCGGTCAGGGCGATGTGGCGCAGCTTGATGCCGTATTTCTCCTCCAGTTCCCCGTAACTATGGGTATAATAATTGTAGGTTAAAGTGGCGATGATGGCGCTGGATATGACCGTCAGCAGGGCCATGATTTTGAGGGAAATGGGAAATCTCATAGTTTATCCGATGGTTGGGCGTCAGGCGCACGGTTCTTCGTTTAGAATCCGGGACACCGTTCAGGTTACGGCCATTTCATTAGACGAAGCATTTTCTCGGGCTCGGGACCGATGAAAATATCTTGCGCTGAGGGCTTCCGCCGGCGCTCTGTCTATGCACCTTATATACACGGGAGAGGTGGCAGAGTGGACGATTGTGGCGCACTCGAAATGCGTTGTAGGGCAACCTACCGTGGGTTCGAATCCCACCCTCTCCGATGACTTGCGTTCGATTGTGGCGTCTCACAATCGAGAAATGCGTTGTAGGGCAACTTACCGTGGGTTCGAACCATGGCCTCTCCGCTATTTTCCGGCGCAACTCGCCTTCGGCTCTTGCGCCTTGTTGCAGTCCGCGTTAATCCTATAAGCGTGAGAAATCTCCGGACGAGACTCGGGTCTCCGGTACGGATGCCGGAGTGTCGCAGGAGGCATGGAGGCCGAAAGCGCGACGAGCGAGGGAGGAGATTTCTCACGCTCCCGATTCGCGTCCGGGGTTTGCCGGGCCTTTTTGTTGCTGATGGTCGTGAGTTCGCTTCAAGCATGATCTGTCTTTCCGGAGTTCGGGTTTAGGGCCGTCGAATATGCCGGCCGGGAGAATTTCCCGGACGAGACTCGGGTCGTCGAGGGAGGGAATTTCTCCCGGCCCTTCGACTCCCACCCTCTCCGCTATTTTCCGGCGCAACTCGCCTTCGGCTCTTGCGCCTTGTTGCAGTCCGCGTTAACCCCACAGGCGTGAGAAATCTCCGGACGAGACTCGGGTCGTCGAGGGAGGAGATTTCTCACGCCCTCGATTCGCGTCCGGGGTTTGCCGTGACTGGGAAAGGCCGGTCCTGCGGTAATCAGGGTTCAGAGTTATCGACCATTCAAGCGGGGAGGATTTTCCCATCCCAATAAGAGTTCATTATGATTCTCGAGGCAAGGCCAGGAAGAAAGTCGTACCTACCTTCGGGTCCGTTTCAAACCAGAGTCGTCCTCCATGGGCCTCAACGATTTTCCTGGCAATAGCCGTCCCAAGACCCGTGCCTTCTGTTTTTCCCCAGCTTACGAAAGGATCAAACAAACTGGTCCTGATTTCCTCGGGAATGCCCGGCCCATTGTCCTGTATAAGTAGAATGGATTCACGTTCATTTCTTTGATGGTTGATTTCGATTGTTCCTTCCGGTCTGCCTCGTAGTGCTTCGACGGCATTGTTGATTAAGTTTAAAAGGACGCGGCGCATGCGCCGGTAATCCAGGAACAGAGGAATCGTTTCGGAGAAGCAGAGTGAAAGTTTGATCCCCGCAAGGTCCGAACGCGTCCCGAGCTCTTCCATAATCTTCGCCATAAGTTCCCGCAGATCTCCCGCTTGCTTATTCAGGACGATTTCATCGCGGGAATACTCCAGAATTTCGCGCGTCATGGAGTCCATTTCCTCGATCTCGGCGAAGATCTCCTCTACGTAATGCTTGCGCTCTTCAAAGGAGACGTCCTGTTCAGCCAGATAGCTGGAGTATCCCTGAATAATATGCAGGGGACCCTTTAGATCGTGAACGATACTGGAAGCAGCGCCTCCCAGAGCCGAAAGTCGTTCTTGTTGAATTAATTTTTCACGCATTCTACGACTGGAGATCAGAAGTGAGAGTAAACCGATGGTTGAGGCTGTGTGGTCTCGCGCTTCCCGGTCCAGAGGGGTATTGGAACGCAGGCCGATTAGCGTGCCGATTCTTTCATTCTTGTTCTCAAGTGCGAATGCATCCACTACGACATGTTTCATTTCTCGAGTAGCCGTTTGAAGGTGTTCTGGAGATGGAAAACGCGCCGTTAAGAGTTCGTCGGATATTGCCGGTTCAACGGAATGGTTTTCAATACGGCCCATTTCATGGTGGCTTCCGTTTTCCTGGTCGAATTCAAATAGAATCGATAGGCGAAACGGCAGCGGACCCAGGAGCGTCCGCAAAACATATTTTAGTTCGTTTTCCTCTAATACGAGACGGGAACCGGCGTACAATGTTCCCATTATGGAGGCATTGCGTTCCACATTCTCCGTCAGCATTACCATACGATTCGTAAGGATTGCGGCAAGACTGAGGATCAGAAAAATCATCACGTTTTTTCCAAGGGAACCCCAGGGCAGAAAACCGAAAATGACCAGCGCGTCGTTCAAGAACCCAATAAATACGGTTCCCATGGCAAATAGAAGTAGACGAGCTCCTTGTTGCCTTCGCCGCGCATGACGTCCCAGAAAATAAAGGATAAAGAGAAAGACGCCAATCCAAAAAGGCAAAAAAACCAGGCGATTCGCGGCGTCCCAGGTGGCAGGGCTTTTCGTAAACAGTATGTAAGCAAGAAATCCTCCGGTCAATAAATTGACGCCCCGCGCCGTCATGCGTTCGTACGCCCGAATTCCGGCGCGTTTCATGGCGGCAAAAACGAAACTGAGACCGAGGGGAGCTACAAGACATAGACTTAGATACTCTATTTGCTTCAACAGCAGGAAGTCTTCGGAGAGCCAGTATTTGAGCTGGGTTCGCAGCAGGCCGTATAAGGAAAAGTTCAACACGAATAGAGCGAACAGCAAATAAGCCTGGGAGTCCGGCAGACGAAAGGACAAAAATAAAAAGTACAATCCCACCGTAACAATCAGGACCGTTAGGGCGATTTGCGCGAGTTCGCCGCGAAAAAACCGTTTCTGAATGTAATTGGACGGGCCCAATTCCGCGACCAGACCTCCCTGCGCGAAACCTCCGCTGTATGTAAAACTGGTTCGTACGCGTATCGCCAAAACGTTTTCTTCGCCGTGTCGCGCCGTGCCCACCGGAATCGTGTAGAGGCGAACACGATCATAGGCGTGCGCTTCTACCTTGAATTCCGAACCGAATCGCCCCGTACTCCCGATGCGATGACCGTTCAAATACGTTTCGTCCACGTCCGTGATGGGGCCGAGGCGAAGCATCAGCGGAGTAAGGGACCATTTGCGAGGAAGCTTGAAACGCAGTCGATACCAGGCGGTGCGCGCGTTGGAACCAGGTTGAACGGTAAACCAGTTGTGGGGAAATCCGATTCGTCGCCATTGCTGGTCGTCGAAATTCGGCGCGGCAAATTCGGGTCGATCTCCCGGGTTAAACAGCCATTGGCGGGAATTCAGATCAATGATTCCTGAACCCGACTCCGGCGCGGGACCATGAGAATTCGCGCAATGGATGGACGGAATCGCCAGGGCAATCAATAAGGAAATCGCCCCGACGCCGGTCGTGATTCGCCTCAAGCCGGCAGCCTCACTTCCGCTCGTAGACCTCCTCGGGATACGTTCTCGATTACGAGGGTTCCGCCCAGTATCTCGCTGATTCGATCCGCGAGGTACAAACCCAGGCCCGTACCCGATTCGCGGTAATTCAGGGAGTCGTCGACTCGCGTGAATTTTTCCTTGATACGCTTGATGTGCTCGGAACGAACTCCGCTTCCATTATCAACCACGGCGATAACCGCTTGCCTTCCTCGGTGAAACCCATGGACTTCCACTCGCGTCCCCTGGTCGGGACCGTGTTGAACGGCGTTTTTCAGGATTTCATAAAGCACCGTGCGAAGTAGAGCGGGATCGGTATGCAAGGACAGTCTCGCGTCCGACGAATCGACTTGAAAGCCCCGGTCCGGAAAATTCTCACCCAGCAGTTCCTCGCATTCGGAGAGTACGTGTCCCAGGCTGGTCTGTTCGGGAACCGGTTGGACTTCATTGGATTCCAGCCGTGAGGCAATCATCATTTTTTGTACCAGTCCCTTCAACTGGATACCGTCGATATAGAGCTGGCCGTAGGATTCGGGTAGTTCGTCCATGCTGAAATCGCCCGCGCGAAGCATCTCGGCATTCAGTAAAATGGAAGCTATGGGATCGTTGAGTTCATGGGAAATATTGGAAAGGAAGCGATCTTTCACCTCGTCCAATCGCGCAAGCTCCCTGCGCTGTCGATCCATTTCACGGTGCATGCGCAGATAGCGCGCTCCGATGGCGGAAGCCATGGAGGTAAGGAATACGAGCATCCCATAGCTGCCGATGCGAAAATCATAGGGAAGTAGGTTCCGGGAATCAAGCACGTCGTGAACGGCGGCGGCCATGCCGATTGCGAAGCCGACCGCGATATACCGGGCGTCCGGATTGCCGGCTCCATGGGCTTGCGCCACAATCCAGATGCTCAGTCCGATGGGAAGTAGCCAGAGCGGTTGGACGAAATTCATCAGCACGGCAAGCCAGACTCGATCATCCTGGAAAACGAAGAGTACGGGAACGGATAGGAACGGTATGAGGTTGGTAGCGATCACTAATCGCGAAAGTCCGCGTCCGTTGACCGACGTGCGAAAGAAGAAATAAATAAAGTTCAAAAAGACGTAGAACAAGAGAAAAAGGAAAAAATACTCGACGCGTCTAATCGCTTTCATGTTCTCGAAAAAAAGAAACGTCGTTTGACTTCTCAACAGGAAGTAGGCGCCCATGAAGGAACTGGTCAGGCTGAAAAAAAGGATATCCCAGGTACCCTTTCTCAGGAAAAAAAGAACGAGAAAGAGCAAACCGACGATTAGAATCAATACCGCGGGTAGAGTTGAGCGAAAACCCTTCAGATAGAAGTCTCGTTGGAGGACGCGGAAATTGCCCAGTCCAAGGGAACTGGAAACCTGGGCGAATCCTGGATAAGCGTAAGAAGACTGTTGGACGCGAATTGCCAGCAAATTGCGTTCGCCCTGGAGGAGCAGCGCGGATGGAATTTCATATAGACGGTCTTTTAGATAAGCGCGGGCAGGCGGTAATTCCAGGGACGGATCGATTCGACCAGTTGAGCCGATCTTCACGCCGTTCCAGTAAGTTTCGTCGGCATCATTCAATTGTATAATTCGAACGGCAAGAGCGTGACGGTGGGAACGACGAGGTAGCTTAATCCACACGCGATACCAGCCGACACGTAAGCTGGGAGGATAGTGATGCTTCCAGTTGTGAGGAAATCCGCTCACGAGTCGAGTCCGGGCTGGTCGAAATTCGGGTGACGCGTACTCGGCTCGATCGGCCGGAATGAATCGCAGGGAACCTTGTAGTTCCATTGGTT
>CAZGYS010000069.1:6513-7458 GCA_964530305.1 uncultured Leptospiraceae bacterium | reverse complement strand
CCTGGATTTCGGCGCGCAATGGTTCGGTTGTTCCCGCGATGCAGAACAGTCCGAACAGCAGCCCGCGGGCGAACGAACACTTGTCGATGGATTTCATCCAGGGCGGTCTCAAGAAACGAAATGTTCCTCGATACGAGCGACGAGGCGCGAAGGGTTGAATGGTTTACTTAGAAAGTCCAGTGCCCCCAGAGCGGTAGCGCGTTCGCGGTCCGCGGGTTGGCCCTTGGCTGAAAGAAAGATCAGTGGAATTTGGGCCGTATCCGGATCGTTGTTGAGTTCGGCAGCGGCCGCGAAGCCGTCCATCACGGGCATCATAATGTCCATTACGATCAAATTCGGTTTTTCCATTTTGGCTATCTCGAGGGCGGTTTCCCCGTTCTCGGCCGTGAATACGGTATAGCCCATTTTTTCCAACTTGATGCCCATCATGCGCGTGAACTTGGGTTGATCGTCCACAATGAGTAACTTTTTTTCCATGCACATTCTCCTGCTTAACCGGGCATTCGCGGCTAAAATTACGGACGTTAACCCTGTCTATGCGCGCTCCTCCCCATTCGGAGCAGTTCGAAGCGAGCATTGGGCAACAGTCCGGTTTCGTCCGCCGACAATTCCGGCTTAATACGTTCCAAAAAGTACATATCCATGGTGCCTTTGTTCTTCGCTTGCACCTTACCGCGATACTCAAAGTCGAAGAGGTCTTTGACCATTGCGTAGGTGTCGGCGGAAACGTTGATCTTGTCGGGCTCACCGGAAGACTCCATGCGACTGGCGGTATTGACCGTATCGCCCCAGATATCGTACGCGAATTTGTTCGTGCCGATTACGCCGGTCGTGACGGGCCCGGTATGTATGCCGATTCGTAGACGCCAGTAAGTATGGCCGAGAAATGATTTCACTTCGGCCATTTGAGCCATGAAGGCGCGAAACTCCAGCGCCGTTAGACAG
>CAZGYS010000069.1:0-6503 GCA_964530305.1 uncultured Leptospiraceae bacterium | reverse complement strand
ATCCACGGGGTGGGTTTGATTGATCAGCGGCAGACCCCCGGCGCACATGTAGGCATCACCGATGGTCTTGAGTTTCTCCATATTGTTGCGTTTGATTACCGCGTCGAACTGACTGAAGCAACCGTCCAGTTCCTGTACAAGTTCGTCGGGGAGCATTTCCTCGGACGCGGCCGTAAAGCCCACGAAATCCGTGAACAGGACGGAGACATTGTCATAGTAAAGGGGTTCAACCTGACCCTCGCGCTTAAGTTCCTCGGCCACCGGACCGGGAAGAATGTTGGCCAGCAAGCGGTCGGATTCCGCGCGCGCACGTTCCACGGCTTCAAGCTGGGTTGCGCTCTGGACGGCGCCCGCCACTTGATCCCCCATGGCTCGCAGCAGCTCAATGCCGTCGTCATCCAACTTGATGATTCGGCGGGAACCTAGAACGAGAACGCCGATTGTTTTTCCCGCGGCGGTCAGGGGAACATGGGTAACGCTTTTTTGATTGGTATACTCGATTACTCGGCGATCGAATTCGCTTCTGCGGAGTAGTTGCCAGCGGCGGTCCTCAACCGTGGTATGCAAGGTCGCGTTTTCACGAAAGGCATAAGCCACGGCATCTCGTTTGTTCGTCAGCGAACGGCGCGTCTCCAGCACGAATTTTAGAAATTCCTCCATGGAGCCGTCCGGGATGGGCGCCAGGCTATGCGCGCCGATTTTGAAATGATTATCCTCGGGTACAAAAAGAGCAACGGACTCGATTCCAAAGTGCTTGGACGAAAACGTCTGAACCGAATCGATGATGGTTTGAATGTCCGCGGACTCAGTGGCCTGCCGCGAAAGTTCCGCCAGAGCTTGTGTTTCTTGCCTTGCTTTTTCCGTCAGGATCTGCTCGGCGCGAACCGAATCCAGTAGTTGAGAAGAGTGAATCGCCCCGGCGATTTGATCTACGTATGCTTCGAGACGGCGTAGATCGGCCCTGGCCAGACGGTGTTCTCCGGGATCGATACCCATCAAACCCAGCACTCGGCCGCTCACTTTCAAGGGAATTTGTACCAGCGATACCGGTTTGTACATCTCGGTAATTTCGCGATCGACGGGTGAATCAATTTTATTAAAGCTTCGGATGTATAGAGTCTTCTCCCGGGAATATGTCAGATAAAAAGTTCCCGTTTTCGGTTCGATTGGATAACGCGCGGACTTCCAGTATTCAATCTGTCTTACGCTTGCGTTGCGCATGAATCCTCCGGCGCTGTAGAATTCATGCTTGCCTTCGTCCACGAGCATCAAAAGCGCCCCGCGCATATCCATGGTTTCAACGGCGTATTGCAGAATATCTCCAACGATGCGGTCCAGATTGGTCTCTTCATTAATACGTCGAGTAAAATCAGCCAGCGTACGCGTTTCGCCCGCGGCGATTTCCGCCTTCTGTTTTTCCTCGTTTACCCGACGCATCAGCGTGGCGCCGTTCACGGCGCCTGCAATTTGTTCACAATAACGAGCGATGGAGGCGATACTTGCCGGGGACAGATCCAGCTCGCGGCTATAACTGGTGAAGGCCATTATACCGATCACTTCATCGCGCAGGATCAGGGGAACATGCAAAAGCGACGTAATCTGGAGTGCGTCGGCCAGGAGTCGATCCGTGGACGTCATTTTCGTGGGCAGTCTTTTTCGATAGAAAGGCTTCTTGCGGCGATAGGTATACATCAAGGATCCGCCATGGGGATCCAGCGGGATTCTCATGTTCCGGACCAGGGAGAGGGCTTTTGCTCCAATCATCAAGGGTGTGTATACTTTTGAAGTATAGAGTTCACGGCTTTCCTGATCGACCTGAAGTAGGACCATGCCGTCGATTTTGAATTCAGTCGTGATGTATTCGAAGATCTGGGTGAGAATCGCCTCAAAATCCGTACTCTCATTGAGTTTCTTTGAAAACTCATTGAGCTTCTCGATTTCCGCGCGGGATTCCTCGGCCTGGCTACGAGCATTCCGCAAGGCCAGGGTGCGTTTTTCAACTTGTCCTTCCAGGTTAGCCGATAGGTTTTCGCTGGTATTGAAGGCTACGGCAATTCGTCGCGAAAGTGCGGTCGCCTGGATGAAAATGAAGACAAATAGTCCCATCGGGAAAAGGAATGCCTCTCCAATCAATAATCTGGAGTGTAGGATATCATGTACCATGGTAAGAAACAGCATTACAAATCCCAGGGACATTAATCGGGCCCCGAGCCTGCGACGGTATATGGCTTGGCTGAAAACTAGAATTATGTAGATTCCCCAGAGCACGGTGAAAGTCTGAAAGATCAGGCCGGTCTTCGTGAACAAGCTGGAGGGGAGCAGTACAACAGCGAAGCAGAAAGGCAGGATAAACCGCAGTGCCCATTTGGAGACCTCCGGATGAAACTCCGCCGGATACAGATTACGAATAAAAAGCGTGAAGATCGCCGCGCCGCCGTAATAGGTTAGATACTCAAGCTTAAATAAGATCAACCAGGGAATCTCGGGCATCAGTTCATGGAGCATTCTTTCGCCGGTTAGTGGGATGCGCAAGGTGATCGTCAGGCAAAATAGTCCGAACCAGAAAACGGCACGTTCCTTACGGCGCGAAAACCAGATTGCCAGATGATAAAGACCCATGACCAGCAGGGTACCAGCCAGAAACATCTCCGCCATGCGCCGTGATGCATGCTTCCGGAGCAGCTGAATATCCTTGCCGAGTTGTATGGGGACGCTCAATCCGGAAGTTTGAGTATGGTGGTTGGAAACCTGTACCAGGATTTCCACCGCTTTCGGAACGGTTCCGGTGCGATGTTGTAGGGGATAAAATTGTGCCTTCGCAAGGGCGGGATTTGCGGCGACGCGTCCGGATTCTCCGATGAGTTTGTCGTTCCAGAAGACCTTATAAGCAGTATTTGCTTCGCGAAAATCCATCATTAGATTCGTGCTTGCGGCGGGAAGCAGCAAGCGAAGCCTGTAAGTGGCATAACGCGCGTTTATTTTCCAGTAGCTCGGAACGGTGGAAAATTGTCGGGGTTGAGGTCTGGTCCGACCTGAGAAGTGCTCCGGCGTTAACAGGCGTTGGCCGTAAAACTCCCACTCTCCATTCAAGCGCACGGGACCGTTGGACTTGAAATTCCAGTCTCGTAAGTCAAGGAGACCTTGCCGGGCCAGGGGCTGAGTTTTCCCCGGAGGTTGTCGGCCGCAGGACGCCGTCAGGATCGTCAATAGAGTCAGCAGAATTCCAGTCGAGCCCTTAATATTGAGAAGCATACTCACGTTTAACGCTCGGAATTCGATGGTCCTGGTTGCATGGCGGGGTATTACCGCGTCTGAATGCTTATTGAATCATAATAGATGATGTTGTCATATTTATTTATTTTTTAAAATGTGTAAATGATTTTTATATGGTTCTTAAGCTTTCCTGGGGCGGGTCTCTTAACCCTCTGCTCACAAACCCGCCGGGTGGGGTGTTCCGAAGGAAACTATTCAATTTCGTCCGAGAGGGTTGTTCAGGATGTAAAGGGCGAATGTACACCATCGCCCATGTGCAGGGGGACAACCACCGGCAAAAGAGTGTTTTACACGTCGGGCTTGCGCCCTATATAAAACGCATACCCATAGTAATTCTTATACTTGTGATACAGCTCCGCTTCTTGTTCTTGCGCGGCGATGAAGTCTTCGGCGGCCTGGTTGCCCGCGTATTTCTCGGCGAACAGGCGCATCGCCTCAATTTGCGGCGCATAGTAATGTTCGGTCCAGCAAGTCTCCGGCAGCGTGAACGCGGCGACGGGCACATAGCCGGCCGACTGCACCTGGGCGATCTTCCCGGGTAGCGTATCGATCTGAGGATATTCCTTTTGCCAGAAATCGTTTATCTCCGCGGGGCGTTCGTCGGTAAACCAGGTGACCTCCGTAACGGCCAGGTAGCCGCCCGGCTTGAGAAAGCGTTTCCATTCCGCCAGGCCCTTTTGAAAACCGATATTGTAAATCGCGCCTTCGGACCAGATGAGATCCAGCTCTTCGTCGGCGAAAGGCAACGCGTCCATGGAGCCGACGATGCCGCGCACTCGATCCGAAAGGGTTTCCTTGCGCGCGTTTTCGTTGAACAACGCGATGAATTTTTCAAACAGGTCGACGCCGGTAATTCGCCCCGGAACCGCGTGGCCCAGGACCATGGTCTGACCGCCGCTTCCGCATCCGATATCGGCTATGCGTGCATCGTCTGTAAGGCCTTCGATGAAACTCAACGCCTTGCGCGTTACGTCCGGGCTGCCGGGCCCCTGGCGATTGAGCATGCCGTAGTATTCGATCAGCAATTCAAGATCGGTCGGTTCCCGGTTCTCGTCGGTCATGTTCCAGCCTGGGTTAGGGTTTATCGCCGCGGCGAATCGCCGCTACGCGAAGCGAAAGACTTACGACGGATGCGGCTTCAGTCAAGGAATTTGCCCACCGCGAGAGTCAGATTCGTCAGTCGGAAGAGGGGCATGGGCTCCTCGGCGTTCGACATGATGACGACTTCAATGCCGAGTTGGGAACCATCCGTCGGCGGTTTATTGCCCGTGATCCAATTGTTTACGGCCGCCGCGATTGAGCCGGCCATGTCCCCCAGGCCGGAGACGGAACCTTGAGACAGGGATAGTTCCAGGGGAGGCTGCAAAAGAATCGGAGTTTTCAGAAAGTCCAGAAGCGGGTTGATCTTGTAGCGATAATCGGCCGCGATTTGAACTTGAATGGTCGCGGAGCCGGACTCTTTTAAAAGCGCGGCGAAGAGCGTGTTGAACAGCCCATTCAGGTAGCTCTTCAGGCTACCCGCTGATTGACCGGTTATCTCGGCAATGTCCAGCTCTTGATCGTTACTGATATCGGCCTGGTAACTTTTGCCGAAGGTGACCGGGTTCGTCGTAAACTTAAAGGGCGCGGCGATTTGTCTCCCGGGTACCAGGTTTTCATTTCTGACTACGTGGAGGCAGGCCTGAGCCGTCTGAACCTTGAAGATGTTCATGCCCTCCAGGGCAAAGGTGCGTTCCTTAATCTCTTGCGCTTCTTGAGCGGAAAGAGTCTTGCCGTCCTTTTGGAAATAGTAGGACCAGCCGGGAGTTTCGCTCGTACTCGTCGCGGTCATGGTCTCGCAACCGTTTAGATAAATCCGAGGCAGGGGCATGTCCGGTTCGGCTTCGCCCACCGAAAAGATATTGATCACCAGCGCGTTGGGAATGCTTCCCATGGCCGTGATGCTCTCTTGAATGCGAAAGTTGTAAGCTCTCTCGGACCCGACCGTCTCGACCCTGGTCGCCGAGATTTTCTGCTTGGCCTTCGTGGCGATATTTCGCGCCAATGTGAGAAACGCGCCCAGGGGCTTTTGCGCGTTTTCAAGCTCCGTCCGGGACGAGTCCTGGTTAACGACGGTCAGGTATTGCTCCAGGTCCGCGCGGATGGCGGGATATGCGTACGTAAAAGCTGCCAGGGCGGTAAAAAGATCTTCGCCTGAATCGTCCTCAAATGAACGGGGGCCGGATTCGAAGACGACTTTCGCGTAGATGGTGTCCTGAGGATAGTGAAAGGAACGCGAAAAAGAAAACTGGTAGTCCCATAAAACGGCCTTGCTTAGATCGATGGAATTTGACGTGGAGCTTTCCTGCTGGTGCGCCGTACCGCTTTGCAGCATCAGGGTGGGGGCATCCGGATACGAACGCAGGACCAACGGCACCGTCACCGTGCCCAGGGGCATCTCTAATGACGTCAGGTCCGTATCGTTTACGAAAGCCAGGCGACTGGAGGCCAGGTAACCTGCTACCCCCTTGATGTTCTCGATTTGATGTTCGATGGACCGGCCCTGAAAAGAGAGCGACAATTCCGCGGCAGGTAGGAGTTCCTGGTTCACTCCGCGAATTAAATCGTTGGAGGTCATGAGGAAAGCCAGGGCCCGGGGATTTCCTCCGCTCAGTTCCAATTTCGGCGAAGTCAGCAGGGCGTTGCTGGTACTCGCTTTGGATACGTCGTCCGTGATTTCGCCCGCGATTCGCGGCGGTAGAAAGTCGTCTTCGTCGGGCACGTTCGCGCTACCGGACGCTTGGTATTCGACCGCTGCCCTGGTGTTTCCCAGGTTACTTAACTTGATCAGGAGGCTTTGTCTAAAGAGCTCCCGCGCCTGGGAATTTTTCGGGGTCGCGTCGTCGGTGAAGACCGGCACAAGCAGTTTGGAAATCGTCTCGGCCATTTGCTCCTTGATGGACGGTAAGTCATCCAGGTCGTCGTCGGGGAGCTTTTGTGACAGGATGCGAATCGCCGCGATATACGCGGGACTGAACAACTCATCCACGGCGCGCAGAAAATTATCCATCCAGACGTCGATATCGATATCGATAAAGTCTACGATGTTTTTACCAAACAATTCGTGGTAAGGTAAATAGCTACGCAACTCCAATCCAGTCCGCGTTTCAAGGCGATTGGATATCTGTCTGGGCGCGAAAACCATGGGCGCCGTTTCGGCATCGAGCGCGATGGAAATGCCCGCGTCGCTT
>CAZGYS010000068.1:0-16428 GCA_964530305.1 uncultured Leptospiraceae bacterium | reverse complement strand
TGTTGGTCTGCTTCAGCGCCGCGTCGGCACGCTCCTGCAGGTTCTGGGCGGTCTCGCGGAAGTTAAACCACTCGAATTCCATGCCCACGCCCGGGCTGAAACCCATGCTCTCCGCTTTCCCGACAACCTTCTTCAGCAACTGACGCGGACAGACGGCCAGGGCATCGCCTTTCTCATCCACGAAGTCCGCCAGGAAGAAGGGCACGCCGTCGTTCCAGGGCGTCACGCGATGGGTCTGGAGATCCACGCGGGCGTTGGCGTCCGGATAGCCGGTATGCCAGCCAGTATAGTCCACGTAATCATAGCATTCGTCGTTGATGTCCCAGCCGAAGACCACGTTACAAAAACCGAAGCCGTCTCCCTCGGCGGCGGAGAGAAACTTGTTCTTATGCATGAACTTACCGCGCAGGACGCCGTCGATGTCCGTGATGGCCACGCGGACCTTGCCGTGACTGGAATTGCGCACTTCGTCCAGGATTTCCGTGTTCGATTTCATATTCGCCTCGTATCAGGTTTGGTTTTCGGTTTGCAGGGCCGCGCCCATTTCGTTCTTGCGAGCAAGCGCCAGAATCTCGACTTCTCGATCCGGGTTCTTGGCGTCCAGCAGGGCGCGGGTAAAGTTCTTGGCCACGCGCCCGGGACCGCAATCGAGTACGTGAGTTATACCTTCGTCTTCCAACAGGGGCCGCACGCAACCGGGCCAGTCCATGCGGCGCGAAGAAGCGTGTTCGAAGATCAGTTCACCCAGATTGGCTTCGCTGTCCTGGAGATTCTTGCCGTCCAGCGTATTGATCACCGGGAACTTCAAGTCCGCGCCGGTGTAGGTAAAGCCGATGCGTTTCAGGTCCGCGTTCAGAATGGGCAGGACCGGCAACATGATGTGGGAATGAAAGGGCGATGAAATTTCCAGATACTTCCACTTGTAGTCCATCTCGGTGAAGCGTTTGATGACGCGTTGGCGCAGGGCCACAAGATCCTCCTGGTAACCGGAGAGGACCAGCGAATCCGGCGTGTTGATCAGCGAAATGGTAATCTCGTGATCGGGAGCCAGTTCTCCATTGATGCCGTTGAGCATTTCCTGGAGTTCGTCCATGCCCACCCCGGCGATGGAAACCATGGGCGTGGGCGGTTCGTCGTCCAGCTCCATGGATTTGTTCACCACGTCCGCGGGGAGTTCTCGGATGGGAAAGTAGTCCTGACAGTGTAGCCCGCACAAGAGCATGTGCTGGATGTAACGGCGAAGGGCGAGATCAAACTCATCGCCCCGCAGATCCATGGCCGTCAGCGTGGCCGCCAGTACGCCCTGGCTGTGTCCGGTCAAGGCGGTGGAATGCTTCATCAACTCCGTGGAGTCGTAGCCGTTTTGAAGCAGCACATGGTAGTAGGCCAGTTGCGTGATCTCGGTGCAGGGCAGGGAGATGGTGCAGGTAAATAGATAGTCCTGCGGGGGAACGTCTTCGTTTTCCAGCCAGCGCTTCAGGGCGAACCCGTGGGCCAACCAGGGACTGTCCTTGAAATCATCCCAGGCCAGAATCTCATCGATGGCCTGAAAGCATTGCTTGAAAAAATGCGCCAGCTCCGGGCGATCCTTGTAGAGCTTGCGCATCTCTCCCAGAAAGGGCGCGCCCTGGCCGCCGAACTGAATAAAAAGCCGCGTGCCGGACTCCCGGGCGCCGCGTAGAATCAATGGTTCGGCGGCGCGCTCAGAACTCAAGGGCCTTCTCCGGAACGAAAATCACGCCCCATGCTGGCGCTTCCGGCTCGTCCGACAAGGATTATTTGCCGCGCGATCCGAGCGCTCCTGGAAACGCGGTGCCCGAGCTTTTCAGGGCTCGACCAGGTAACCCGCGAATGTTCGCCGCAGCGACGCGCGAAACTCACGCATCATATCTTCTTCGCTCCATTGAAAGGAACCCGAGAGGTAGAGCGCGCACAGCCCCGTGCACTGGGCCAGTAAGCTCAAGGCGATGGAGGCCGGTCGGTCTTTCTTGAAGATGCCCGCCTTGATGCATTCGCGTACGCGATCCACCAGAAATTGGAACGTGGGCAGGGACTGTTCTCGAATGACTTCGCTGAGTTTGAGATCATTGAGCGGATCGATGGAAAGAAAAATCAATTCGAAGTATTTACTCTGCTCCAGGGCGAAGTTAAGGTATCCTTCCGCCGTGAGTCGCAGGCGTTCCCGCGGGTCCTTACCTTCCAGCGCGGGCTGGAGATAGGTCCCGAAGGTCTGGAAGCCGCGCGCCAGCAGTTCCCGCTGGAGGGCCTCCTTGTTTTCAAAATGGCGATAGATCGCCATGGGCGTGACGCCCACCTCCGCGGCTATGCGACGCATGGAGATCCCCGTCGCTCCGTGCTCCAGATAGAGATCACGGGCCCGGTCCAGGATCTCTTCCTTCGTACCGCCGGAGCGCTTCACGCGCTTGGTTTTCTTGGCCGCGGATTTTCGAACCGCCATGGGGAAGGAATACGCCCGGGCGATTCGAACGCTACCAATTTAAATATTTGCGCCGCGCGATGTCCGACATGAGATTGCGACCCAGGATGGAGGAGGCGCACAGGACGCCCGCGGTCAGGGCGCCGATGATGCCGTCCGTGGTAATATCCTGTCCCGTCATGTATAGATTGGGTACGGGCGTGTCCGGTCGCAGCCAGCGCTGGCGAAAGCGTTCGGGCGTGGGTTCCAGCCCCAGAAAACCGCCTCGGGATGTGCGCAGGAAATGATCGAAGCTCAAGGGCGTGGAGACTTCGAAGTATTCCACCTTGCCTTTCGTTCGGGGCGCGAAGCGATACAGTTCCGCCAGCAGTCGCTCGGCGATCCCGGCCTTCATTTCCTCGTATTCGGCGCCGCGTTTTTTCCAGCGCGAACCCTGCCAGCGTTCGAAGTGCTTGAAGTTCGTAAACGCGAACATCTCCACCGTGGACTTGCCCGGGAAGCGCTCGTCCCAGCCGGGATCCCTGGGCGAAGGGAACGTGATGAAGTGCAGGGGAAAGGGCGCTTGAAAGTCCCGGTCATGGGCGCGAATGTTCGCGTCGAAGTCGTTGCCCGGATGGGACCAGACATTGGCGGCGTCCAGTTGCAGCTCCGCGGCCGAACCCGAAAGGCCAATGTTCAACCCCACCGCGGCGCGAGCGGAACGTACCTGGTTTAACAGCTCGGGAAAATCGCCCGAAGCCCGCGCTTCCTCGGGAATCAATTTGCCCAGGGTGTTTTTCGCGCCGGCATTGCTTACTACAACGGGAGCGAAGATTTCATCGCCGTTGGTCAGGCGCACGCCCGCGGCGCGACCATCGCGCAGAATGATTTCGTCCACTTCCGCGGAGTAGAGCACCTTGCCGCCCGCTTCCTCGATGATGGGGGCGATACTTTGGGCCATGACGGCCGGACCGCCCAGGGGATAAGCGCCGCCGTTCAGATAATGACGAAACAGCATGGCGTGCATGCCGAAGGAGCTGCGCGAGGGTTCCAGGCCGTAATCGCCGTAGTTGCCGCACAAAACGGCGATGAGTTCGCGATCATCGGTCAGCTCGGAGAGCACGTCCAGCGTGGTTCGATCCGAATACGCGCGAAAGCGCGAGCAGTATTCGTCATAGACTTCATCGCCCTGGGAGCGCGGCAAGACCCGCTCCGCGAAGAAACCGCCGGAAGCCTTGTTGGCGTCCTGAATCAATTCAAGATAACGATCAATGGCGTCGGCTTCCCGGGGAAAGTAGGCCTTCATGCCCGCGGCGTATCTATCGGCCCCGGCGCCGGCCTCGTAAACACTGTCTCCGATTGCAATGCGGTTGTAGACCGGCGGCAGCACATTCCATTTCAGCGCTCCCCCGGCCACGCAATCAAAGAGGCGCCAGGTCATGGTCCGTTCGGAATGCACGTCGCCGATGTAGTGCAGGCCGACGCTCCACTCAAAACCCTTGCGCGAATAGGTCTGAGTGCAACCGCCCACGACATTGTGTTGTTCCAAAAGCAGGACCTTGCGCCCGGCCTGTGCCAGCAGGGACGAAACGCTCAGGCCGCCCATACCCGATCCGATTACGACGGCGTCGTATTGCTCCTCCGCCGCCCGTGGTCTCCATGCCGCTCCGATTTTTCCCATGTGAGCCTCCCGAAAAACAAGTAAGTATACACTCGTATACTTGGCAAGCTTTAAAATGGAAAAATGGTGGCGATTCCGTCCCCCGGGAGACATCTCGGCCATGATGGACAACACTCTGCTGGAAATCAGTCCGGCCGAACTCAAGGATATCCCGGAGCTGCGTGTACTACTGCGGGAGCTCTTTTCTCAAGAGAAGGAGTTCGAGCCCGACGGGAACGCCCAGGCCCGGGGTCTGGAGGCGATTATCGGCGGCGCGGAAGTAGGCGTGGTTCTGGTCGCCCGCGATGAAACGGGGATCATGGGGATGGTGAACCTGCTTTATACGATTTCCACGGCTCTGGGCGGTCGGGTGGCCGTTCTGGAGGACATGATCACGGCACCGCGCTGTCGGGGGCGGGGTGTCGGCTCCCAGCTATTGACTTTCGCGCTGGAATACGCGCGCACGCAGGGCTGTCGCCGCGTCACGCTCCTGACGGATCACGATAATCACGACGCTCATCGCTTTTACGAAACCCACGGATTCGCGCGTTCGTCCATGGCCGTGTTTCGCATGCCGCTGGAACAGGGGACCTGAACTTCACGGTGTTCACCCGGCCGTCTCACGATTTCGGCCTGGTTCGATTTAGAGAGTAGCGCCGGACTTGCAGCCTTCCAGGTAACTTGCCGCGGCCCGGTCTTCCGGGTCTCGCTCGGCCAGCACGGTCAGAATTTCCGCGGCTCGGGCGTACTCACCCTGGTTGTATTCGAACAGGGCCCGTTCAAATTCGTAGCGGGTTTCCAGGCGTCGCGCTCGGGTTTGCTCATCCAGTCCGTCCAGAACTTCGTAGATGGATACCTGTTCGCTGCGGCCCTTGACCTCGACCTTGCCCAGGAAGCGATAATTGATTGCCGCCGGGTCCTTCATGTCGTGCAGGGTGTGAATGCTGATGATGATGGGCGCCGAAAGAGACTTGGTCAAACTCTCCAGGCGAAACGCCTGATTGACGTCGTCCGAAATCACCGTACCTTCCATGCGCTCGACTTCGCCGATGGTGCCCAGAATCAAGCTGCCGCTGTGGATGCCGATCCCGATGTCGATTTGGGCCTTGCCGATTTCGGCGCGTTGCGCGTTGAAGCGTTCCAGCTCTCGTCGCATGCCCACGGCCGCCGCCACCGCGTCGTCGGCGCGGCGAAACAAAGCCATCACGCCGTCTCCGATGTATTTGTCGATGAAGCCGTCATGGGCGCGAATCACGGGGCTGACGCGACTCAAATACGCGTTCAGGAAACGAAAGTTGTCCTCGGGGGTCATGGCTTCCGAGAGCGTACTGAACGAGCGAATGTCCGCTACCAGAATGGTCATGTTGCGCTCGGTGTAATCGCCCAGGCGAATGTCCACGATGGAGTCCTGATTCAGATACTCCAGCAACTGCGCCGGCACGAAGCGATAAAAGGCGTCCTTTTGCTGGGCCAATTCCTCGTTCAACTCCTCCGACTGGCGCTGGATATCCATGAAGCGATTGGCCAGGATGGTGGTGAGCGAAAGAATGATCAGCAGGTGGGCGTAACGGGTCAGGCGAACATGAGTATTGAAAAAGACCGTATCCAGGATGTCCCAGACGACGAACAAAATCCCCAGCGAAAGACCCAGCACGATGCGCTTCGCGTAGCGCAGGCGTCGATGCACCGCGCGAGCAATGTAGTAGAGCATATAGATGAGCTGGGGCGCCGCCGGAATGTACCACAGGAACAGGAGTTCTTGGTACCAGCGATAGGGCAGAATGATCATCAGCAGCCCGATTACGGCGTTCGCGGCGATGAAGCCCAGAATGATGTTGCTGGGTCGAATTTTTCCCTCCAGGAAATTGTGGACGAAGAGCAGGAACAGGGAAAGCGCCGCCGGCTGGCTGAAATAAGCCCAGAAGACTTGAACGGCCGAATCTTCGGCCAGATGAGAAACGCGATTAGAAAAGGCCAGCAGATATACCGCCAGCACCACCGAGAACGCTCCGAAGTATAAGTTATAAAGACTCTCTCTCCTTCGCGCGAACAACAGTAGGTGGTAGAGGCCGAAGAATATATATACTCCGTAGAGGGTCAGGTCCACCGTCCTGCGTTCATCTTCGCGGATTTCATCCTCGGGCCCCAGGCGGGAGCCGGAAGAAGAAGTTAGTCCTAACTGAAAATTATTCGATAAAACGCCGGCCGGCGCGTGGCCCGCCAGGCGAATCACCAGTGTATTGGATTCGCGCAGCAGTCCCGCGGGTATGGGCACAATGGCCGTGCGGGTGTAGCGATATCGCTCCAGGCCGCCCTTGCCGTCCGGAAAGAGTTCATTGCGCAGGAGGCGTCCGTTCAAATAAATTGTCCAGCCTTCGCCGATGCGCTTAAACAGGAACGCCGGTCTGGGCAAAGCGCGTAAATTCGCGTTCGCCGCGAAACGAGCCTGCGCGGTAAAAATGTTCACCTCCGGACCTCGGGGAACGCGAAAAACCCGATTGGGACGAACGGGCATGCCCTTAACCTGCTTTACTTTCGGGGCCGCCGCGAATCCTTTTTCATCGCCCGGGTTGAAGCCGCGCTTTAAGAGCCAATCCAGGCCCGTAAGGTCCACGTTCGGGCCTCGTTCCGCGCCGCGCGCCAGGGGATTTGCCTGGGCGAAAATCGCCGCCGGCATGGAAATGCCCGCCACGAGAATCACTAATTTAAAAATTGAAAATCGCATAGTATAAAGCCGACCCAGCGTGCCGCGTCTTCCGGGTGCATGTCAAGGCCATTATGGCGGAAAACGGTTCCGTGTAAGTTAAGAAGCGATTAGGTATTGGTCAGCTTTCAGGAATCGCTTTTGGAAAAAAGGCCGGCCGCTTAAGATCTATTTTGCTTGCATGTTTAAAGGTGTATTTGAAATAGATCTTAATGGAGTCAGGTAATGAACGAACTACCTCGGGGCGCCGTGCTCCTTAAGCAAACGCCCGACTTTGATCAGGCCGACATTCCCGCGTCCCTCCTGCGGAAGCATGCCTCCGGACCGGGAGTCTGGGGCATAATTCGCGTATTGTCCGGGCGCCTGCTGTATGAAATTCCGGAAAAAAATCGAACACTGGTACTGGACTCCGAGCACCCCGGCGTCATCGAGCCCGAACAAGAGCATCGCGTAATTCCGGACGGGGACGTGCGCTTCCACGTGCGTTTTTTTCGCATGGAGGACGACCCGGGCGAAGATGAAATTCCCGATGCCCCCGTTCAGCCCTACGCGTTTATCGATGGTCATTCCATTCACGTCCTGGTGGAGCGCTTCTATGCGCGTGTGCGGGGAGACGCCGTTCTGGGACCGGTGTTCAACGCGGCCATGGGAGGCCGGTGGCCGGAGCACCTGGCCCTGCTGAAGAATTTCTGGTCTTCCGTTCTCATGCGCAGCGGCGAATACAAGGGCAATCCGGTGGCCGTTCACAAAAAGCTCACCAATGTCCCGCCCGATTATTTCGAGCGCTGGCTGACGCTCTTCGGAGCAACCGCGGATGAAATCTTTCCGGATGAAACCGCGCATCGCGTAAAGGAAATGGCGCGGCGCATGTCCTTGAGTCTACGCATGGGCATGTTCGGAACCTTGGCCGACAATTGAAGAAAATACCATGCAGCTGACCGCCTATACGGATTATGCCCTGCGAGTTCTGATGTTCGCCGCGGTGAAAAACGATTTGTGCCGCGTGGAGGAAATCGCCTCGAGCTTCGCGATTTCGGAACATCATGTGCGCAAGGTGGTGCACGCCCTGGGGCGCGAAGGGCTGCTGGACAATATTCGCGGCAAGCACGGCGGCTTTCGCCTGGCGCGCCCGCCCGAACGAATCAATCTGGGAGCCGTCGTACGTTCCACCGAAGCGAATCTCGTCCTGGTGGAGTGTTTCGACCCTGAGGAAAATCGGTGTCGTCTGACGCCGCGCTGTTCCCTGAAGCAGGCCCTGAATCGCGCGTTGCGTGCTTTCTTGAGCGTGCTGGACGAATACACCCTGGCCGACCTGACGAAGCCGTCCCTGGCCGCGGAATTGGGGCTTAAGCGAAGGTAAGCGAATTCCTCAGGCCCGCCTAATCCGTTTCAATCACGAACTCCGCCGTGAAGCTCGCGCCCGGCTCTACGGTGGGCGGAGCCTCCCAGGCGCCTTCGTGGGCCAGGTTGAGGGCATCCGTGGGCGCGGTCATGGGTTCGACGCAGACGAAGGGTTGCCCCGCCGGCGCGTAGATTACGGCGATGGGATAGTTCTCATCGAACCCGATGCGCGTCACCCGGTCGTCGGTTTCCAGGCGAAACCAGGCCAGTCCGTCCGCTTCGCGATGAAGATTGGTAAAGACATGATCCAGGGGAAGCTCCTCGGGGCGAAAGTCCGCGGGATCTCCCAGCAGTTTCGCGGCGGGTCGTGTTTCCCCGGTGGGGAGAAGCCGTTGGGAAAGGGTCAGGAATTCCCTGGCCGGTATCTTCATGCGCGTGCCGCTCCGGGGCGCGCCGGTTTCGTCGCGGGGCAGGGCGAAATACGGATGATGGCCGAAGCAAGCGGGCATGGCTTCGGTGCCGGTATTGTGGACGGCCGTGCGAACCACCAGGCGACCCCCCGTAAGGTGATGCGTCGTTTCGACGCGGTGGGGGAAGGGAAAGTTCTCCAGGCCGCCGGGAACCTTTTCCCAGTTTAAATTCGCGCGATAGAGGGCGCCGTTTTCGTCCGCTTCCAGGACCGCCGGTTCCCAGGCCGTGCTTTTCAGGACCAGTCCGTGCAGGGGCAGGCCGCCGCCGTCCCGCCAGGGATTGTGTTCATCCGGCGAAAGGTCGAATCGCTCACCTCGAAAATGATAGTAGTCTCCGCGCAGGCGATTGCCCCAGGGAAACAGGAATGGATTGCCGGCCAGGTTCCGTGAACGCGCGAAATCCCCGGGCGCTTCGGGAAAATGCATGTAGTCTCGACCGCCGACGCTCAACTCCATCAAGTTATTGCCGGCGTACATGAGCACGCGGGCGTTCTGGTCCCGGGCCTCGTCCCTCAAAAGTATGACGCGAGCACCGCGATGCAGTTCCTCACGAGCGCTGTAATCGTGTTCATGCATGGTTCACTCACATAGCTTCGCTTAATCCGACGCGGCAAGCCGATTTTTACAAGGGATTGGTTCGGATCCGTCGGAGTTAAATTCTTGTGCCCTCATGCCGGGCGCCGAAGATCGATCATGGCCTCCATTGAATACATACATGAAAAGACCGTGGACGAAAGCGACGGCGACGCAACCCTGCTGGACATCTCCCTGAAGAACGGCATCCCCCATATGCATGTTTGCGGAGGTCGCGCTCGTTGTTCCACCTGCCGGGTTATGGTCGTCAAGCATCCGGAGAACGTGCAGCCGCGCAACGACGCCGAAAAGGAACTGGCCAAACTCAAGGGTTTCGAGGAGAATATTCGCCTGGCGTGTCAGACGAAGGTCGCCGGCCCCGTCGCGGTCCGTCGTCTGGTCATCGATCGCGAGGACGTGGAAATCGCCCTGGCGGAATCGCCCGTAACCTCGGGGCGGGACCGCGGTCTGGCCTTGATGTTCACGGACGTGCGCGGATTTACGACGTTCTCGGAAAAGTTCCTCCCCTACGACGTTATCCATATACTGAATCGCTATTTCCGCAAAATGGGAGAGGCGGTATTGCGATTCAACGGCACCATCGACAAATACATGGGCGACGGGCTCATGGCGCTTTTCGGCGAGCACAGCGACGGTCGCGCCGCCTGCCTGGACGCCGTTCGTGCCGGCTTGAAAATGCTGGAGGAATTGAAGGACCTCAATGCGTACTTCAAGGAACACTTCGACATCGAGTTTCGCATCGGCATCGGCGTGCACTTCGGGGAGGTCGTCCTGGGTGAAATCGGCCACCCTAAAAAAATGTCCCGCACGGCCATCGGAGACGCGGTCAACCACGCCAGTCGCATCGAATCCACGACGAAGAAAGCGGGCGTGGAGTTCCTGGTTTCCCACGCCGTGTATGAACTGATCCGGGATGACGTCGTCATCGGCAAACGCTTCGAGGCCGGCCTGAAGGGTAAGTCCGGTCGCCATCGCATGTACGAAATCAAGGGCTTGAGGGCGGACGTGGTCGACGACGTCAATCGCACTGAAGCCGTGCGTTTGATGCTGGCGGAATACGTCACGCGGGATCTGGCGCCCGCCTTTCTGCGCCTGGCGTTTCACGACGCCGTCTCGGGAACCAACGGTTCCATTCGCTTCGCGGCGGAAAATTCCCGCGAAGGCAATCGTGGCCTGGAGGAGACCATTCCCATACTCGAAAAAGCCCGCGCGGACATCAGTGCCCGCCACGGCGACGTATCCTTCGCGGATCTCGTACAGTTGGCCGGGGCCGTTGCCGTGGAAAAGTGCGAAGGCCCGCGAATCGAAATCGCCCTGGGGCGCCCGGACGCCGAGGGTCCCGCCGAAAAGGACATGATCCCGGGAGAGGATTTATCCTACCGGGACCTGGCTTCGCGTTTCGCCGCCATGGGGCTTTCCATTCGAGATTTCGTGGCGCTGTCGGGTGCCCATACCCTGGGGCGGGCTCGGGGACTTGCTTATACGGATGATCTTTTTAACTTTACGAATTCCTACTTCAAGCGGCTTCTCAAGGAAGAGCAAAGGGAGGACTTGATTCTGCTTGCGTCGGATCTGGTTTTACTCAAAAACGAAGAGGCCGCCGAGATTGTCCGGGCCTATGCCCTGGACGAGGAGCTGTTCTTCCGGGATTTCGCCGATGCCTACGTGCGCATGAGTTGCTTCGATGGTTCGAATCATCAAGCGCGGGAATAATCATGGCTCGTCTGCGTCCCATCGTTTTCTGGCCGCCCTTCTTGCTGTTGATGGCCGCGTTGATTTACAGTTTCATCGACGCGCGCGGTTTTCTGGCCTTGATGACGGCGGCCAATAACTGGATTGTTCATACCTTCGACGGGGTTTTCGCCTGGGGCGTTTTCGCAATGCTGACGTCCTGTTTCGTGGTGTATGCTTCGCCGCTGGGAGGCGTGCGCCTGGGCGGCGAATCGGCCCAACCCTTGCTTTCGCCCTGGAAGTGGTTCTCCATTACCCTGTGCACGACCATCGCCACGGGTATCCTGTTCTGGGGCACGGCCGAACCCGTTTCCCATCTGGCCGCGCCGCCTAAATCCCTGGGACTGACTCCCGGCAGCCGCGAAGCGGCCGTCTTTTCGCTTTCTTCGGTTTTTCTGCACTGGACGCTTTCGCCTTACGCAATCTATACCATCCCGGCCGTCATGTTCGCGTTCGCGTACTACAACATGGGTAAACCATTCAGTCTGGGTTCCCTGCTTACGCCCCTCATCGGAGATCGGGCCATGGGCGGCGCGGGTAAATTCATCGATGCTCTTTGTCTCTACGCGTTGGTGGCCGGCATGTCCGCTTCGCTGGGCGCCGGGCTTCTAACCATGTCCGGTGGTTTGAACTATTTGCTGGGTCTGGAACGAAACGGGCTGGTGCTCGCCGGCATCGCCCTGGCCGTCGTGGTTGTGTTCGTTGCTTCCAGCATCAGCGGGCTCATGCGGGGCATTCGCGTGCTCTCGGACATCAACGCGAAGGGATTCATTCTCTTGATTCTGTTCATGCTGGTGTTCGGTCCGACCCTCTATATTCTAACCTTCGGCGGCGAAGCGCTATGGGATTACGCGCGCAATATCGTGGGGCGAAGCCTGCTTATGGGGTACGACGGCGACGATCCCTGGCCCCACGCGTGGACTGTATTCAACTGGGCCAACTGGTTGGCCTGGGCGCCGGTAACCGCGCTGTTTTTGGGGCGCATTGGCTACGGATATCGCGTGCGAACGTTCATCCTGGTGAATCTGGGTTCCACCGCGTTGTTCGGTTTGCTCTGGATGGCGGTGCTGGCGGGAACCGCCATTCACATGGAAGTGGAGCAGGGCCTGGGGTTGACGGCCGTCATGAAGAGTAAGGGACCTGAAGCCATCATGTATTTCATGCTGGAAAAGTTTCCCCTGGCACGCGTCGTCATTCCACTGTTCGTGCTCATGGTTTTTCTTTCCTACGTGACGGCGGCCGACTCCAATACCACGGCCATGAGCGGTATCTCTTCGCGGGGCATTTCGCCCGATAGCCCCGAACCCGCCATGGGCGTTAAGCTGGCCTGGGGCGTCACGGTGGGCGTAACGGCCTGGGTCATGGTAAGTTTCGCCGGTATCAAAGGCGTGAAGATGCTGTCGAATCTGGGCGGCTTGCCGGCTTTGTTCCTGGGTTTGGCGACGCTGGTCGCCCTGCTTCTGGTGGCGTTTCGTCCGAGTAAGTACGATCGGACGCGCGAGTAGGAATCCCGGGGCGATTTATTCGGGACGAAGCCCGAAAAACTGGTGGCAAGCGAAAGCGCATGATTGTAAAGTCGGCCATGCTATTTTTTCGCGTCACTCGGTGCGCCGGCTATCCGTCCGGAGCACATCATGTCCGATAAAGACCAATCCAATCCAGGCAACGATATCGCCTCCGGTGAACGCGAAGGTTTTCTCGGTAAACTGCTGGGTAAGCTGGGCACCGGAACGGAGTTCACGCTGGAAGGGCTGGCTAAACTTAAATCCAAAGGCCGCGATTTACAGGGCCCCCTGAACGGAATCTTCGGGGACAAGCTCGACGAGAGCGGAAGCAATCTGGCTTTGCCCATGCGTCTTTATAAGTATGGAGAGGGCGATTTTTCGCCCCTGGAAATCGAAAAAGCCGCGCTCAAGCAAGCTTTGCCGGACGAGGGAACGAGCAAGGGCGACCGCATTTGTATTTTTATTCATGGTCTGGCCAGTTCGGAAAAAACCTGGCTCCTGCGTCGCAAGGGCGAAAGGCCCGCTTCCTACGCGGAACTCCTGCGGCGAGACACCGGCCACGTCTGTTACTTCGTTCGTTATAATACGGGCCGACACATTTCCCTGAACGGAAGGGCGCTGGCGGACTTGCTTGAGGCTTTCGTAAAGGCCTACCCCCGCAAGATTCGCGAAATTAACTTAATCGGCCACAGCATGGGCGGGCTGGTTTCGCGCAGCGCCGGATACTACGCGGGAGAAGCCGGACATAAATGGCTTAAGCTGCTTACGCGAAATTTTTTGCTGGGCAGTCCCTTGCTGGGCGCCCACCAGGAGCAAATCGGCAAACTCACGACCGACATCCTGGATTTATTCCCGGCTACGCGTTTGACGGCTCGCTTTCTGGACATGCGCAGTTCCGGCATTCAGGATCTGGGCTACGGTTATCTACGCGATGAAGACTGGAATAGCGGAGATGATAAGTCCGAGGGTGCCGAAACGGGCGGCGGGAAGCCGGACGGGGCGAAGACGGGGCTGGCGGGACTTCTTACGGGAGGCGAACGCGCCCCGGCCGTGGTCAATCGCCGTAAGCCCGTGCCCTTGATTAAGAAGGTTCGTTACTTCCTGGTACTCGGCTCGGTGAGCAAGGATCCCGAAAGCATCATCGGATCATTTCTGGGAGACGGCGTCGTCAATCGCCCCAGTGCCATGGGCGAAGGCTCCGTGCGCAAGTACGAACAATACGAAGACGGTGAAATACGCGAAATCGCCGGACTCAATCACGTTCGCATACCGGGGGACCCGCGCGTGTACCGGCTCCTGCGCGATTGGTTGCGGGACTGAAGTCGGTCCGCGCCGTTTTCATGGACTGCCGAGCGATTCGCTGCTCGGACCCGACTATTTTCGAACCTGAACCATCTCGCCCTTGATGCCGACGCAGGAATCGTCCCAAATGATCAGCGGGATGTGAAAGACGTACAGCTCCGCGTTGATGATGGCGTCTCCCTTCGGATGGTCGCGAAACAAATTCTCGACGACTTTGACGATGTCCGCGCGGCTGAAGACGAACAGCGGCAGTTGGAACGCGCATTCCTCTTCCTTAACTTTCCAGCGTTTCCCCACGATGTCCAATTTGTTCGCGGGTTCCTTGAAATAGACGGCGTCCCGCGTGACGCGGGGGATGCGATAGCTGCGCTGATAACAGTCCGTAAGCAGCAGGGCCGCGACCAGAAACATCAGGCAAACCAGGGTTTTTCGAAAGGCGATGTTCATGACCGGATACTAATCGCCGCGCCCGATGTGTCAAGCTACGCCCGCCCAAAAATTCATTGCGGGAACGCGCGACGCCGGCAAGATAAGCCATGTCCCCGTCCTCCTCGAAGACATACGCCTTTTCCTTCCAGCCCGGCTTTCGCCTGATTGCGCTTTTGATCATGGGTTTGATGGGTTTACTACTGTTGATTCTCGTGCCCGTCATGATCATTTCGCCGCCGAAAGGCCGGGTGTGGCCCGTGATTCTCATCTTATTCGGCTCCATGGGACCCTTCTGGGGCTTTGGTTGGTACTTTTTCAGTCGTCACAGCGGGCGAATTCTCGTGAACGATGAGACCATCAGCCTGGAAAGATTCGGTCGAACGCGAAGCCTGCGCCTGGACGCGGTGGACGACGTCGTGGAATGGGATTGGAATATTCCTCCGGGCTTCGTGTTGCGCGCGGGAGGCGAAAAGCTGAGTTTCAGTCGCATGATCGTGGGGCTGCCGCATCTGTACGATTTCTTGAGTAGCCGTATTGCCGTGCTGAGTCTTGAGAACGTTCGTCCGCCCTTGCGTTTTATGGGGAGACGGCGATACTTCCGCGAATACTCGCTTATTCTCGCGCTCATCGCCGTGGTGATCGGGATTCCATTCGGTATGGCCCTGCCCAATCAGAAGGATATGGTCGAGGCGATTTTGATGTACTTTTTCATAGTCTCCATCATGGCCGGCCTGGGAGTGCTGGCCGCTCTGCCGGGGCGGCGCACCCCCGCGGATATCGTTTTGGAAAAAGATCGCATAGCCCTGCGCAATCTTTACGGGACGCAGGTCTTTTTGAAGCCGGACGACATCCTGGATGTGAGCATCAAGGCAATCGCCAGGCGCGCGAGCGCCGACGGCGTCAGCATGACGGCGGTGGATCACGTTTTATGCATCACGGTGCGCGATGAAGAGCAGCCCTGGAAAGTGGACTCCCGCGCGGCACGCCATCTGCGCACGACGCCGGAACGGCTGGCCGCCGTCCTGCGCCACGTCTATGACAAGGGGCCGGCCGGGTCGAACGCATAGTCGCACGCGGGAACTCCCGCAATGAAGTCCTACAAAAAGGACTTCAAGGCGTGGGCGTTGTTGAATTTTTCTTCCTTCGATGAAAAAAGCAGGGTCAACTCCGGCTTTTCCTTCTTCAGGCGTCGGAGTTCCGACAATTTTTCTTTTTTGAGCGGGTCTTCCTTGAGTTCGGCCCGGTAGCGGCGTTTAAATTCAGGCCATTTGTCCGCATCGTGGTCGAACCATTGTCGGAGCTCGGTACTCGGGGCGATTTCCCGCAACCAGAGGTCGATGCGGGCCTTCTCTTTCGAAATGCCCCGGGGCCAGAGGCGATCCACGAGCACCCGGAATCCGTCTCCCGCCGCGGGGGCCTCATAGATTCGTTTTACCTGCAAACCGGTCTTCATGGGGCGTTTCCTCCCCATATTGGATGAATTCCCCCGGGAAGGGTCACATCCGGCCGTTTCTGGGTGGAGGGAAATTTTTCGCGGAATAGCAGATTTATTCAAGCGCCGGACCGCCGTTTCATGTTAAAAATGCGCCATAGTCGAGAAACCCCGGGGCGGGTTCAAATATCTGGAGGACGACAATGAGCAGATTCGCGGAAGAAATGGCGTTTTATTCATCTTACCATCAGGAAAAGCGCAATATTCTTATTCATGTATTCGGAGTGCCGACCATCTCCTTTTCGGTACTGGTGCCCATGAGCTGGCTGACCCTTTTCGAAGTCGGCGGATTCCCGATTACCCTGGCCATGGTTTTTACCGCCGGCGTGCTGCTTTATTATTTCACCCTGGATGTCATTTTCGCCATCGCCTCCACCGTCCTGTTCGGCGGACTGCTGGCGGCCGCTCACTGGGCCTCCGGTCTGGGGTATACCTACGGCCTGATTATCTTCTTCGCCGGTCAGCTGCTGGGCTGGGGCACGCAATTTTACGGCCACTATGTTTTCGAAGGCCGCCGTCCGGCTCTCTTCGACAACCTGAAGCAAGCCATTTTCTCCGCTCCGATTTTCGTCGTCGCCGACGTCTTCTTCGAAATGGGTCTTCGTAAGAACCTGGAAGAAGAAGTGAAGAGCATCCTGGCCGAACGCGGACAACTCATGGAGCAACGTCCCGTTGAGGAGCCCGCGGGCTGACGCCCGCCGTCACGGATTAATTGATGGTTCTCAGCGGAAGCCGCCGGCTTCCGTTCCTCAAGCAATCGCCTGAACCCGGCCATGTGGCCGGG
>CAZGYS010000067.1:0-16448 GCA_964530305.1 uncultured Leptospiraceae bacterium | reverse complement strand
CCATGTCATGACGGTCAAGAAGGGCCGGGCCGTGCGCAAGGGCGAAAAAATCGGGACCATCGGCAGCGCCGGCGGGCAATATTCTCCTCATCTGCATCTGGAGATGCGCCGCGATATTCACCTTCCCATCGGCGGAGGTTATGGCCGGCGAGGCGATATGCGTGGTTTTCTGGCGCCCATGCCCTTGATCCTGGCCAATCGCCGGGTTGAGCGCTCGCTGAAACTTTTTCCCATTCCGGATTCGCGGGGACCGACGGAAGACGCGCAAAGACAAATCGCCTCGGGCAGAGCCTGGAAACGCGACTACGTTCGAAGCGCCCTCAAACCCGCCGGGGACGTAAACGCAAGGGACGCCCACGGACGCACGGCCCTCCATTGCGCGGCCGACCTGGGTTTTACGACGTCCGCGCGCCGGCTCCTGAAACGAGGCGCCCGATTGGATACCCGGGACCATTACGGCTACACGCCCGCCATGCGCGCCCGTTTCGCGTTTCGTTCACCGCCGAGCATAAGACGCCTGCTGCCAATCGCCGACCGCTGAAAAAACCGCGTGCATTTTCCGGCCGTCCCGGTGAGAATTCCCCATGCCCGAGTTGCCGGACCTGGAATACATCGTCGAGCATCTTCGCCCCGCGCTCAAGGGTGAAAGCATCGGCGAAGTTAAAGTGAAGCAACCCATCGTCATTCGCAACCTGGCGGGCGGGTCCTTCGAGGAAACTCTCATGGGGCGCGAAGTTCTGGAGATCGTTCGAACAGGACCCTTCGTGGATTTTCAACTGAACGGCGATTTGCATCTGGTCATGCATGCCATGCTGGCGGGTCGTTTCGCGCTGGATCCGAAAGTCAAGAAGACCGGTCTGTGTTTCACCCTGAAGACCGAGCAGGCGCTGCTGACTTTTCTGGATACGAAGAAAATGGCCAAGGTTTATCTGGCCTTCAAGAAGGACCTGGGTAAGATCCCTCGCTTCCTGGAACAGGGCCCGAACATCCTGGACGAAGCGTTCACCCGCGAAGTCTTCGAAAAGATCATGGGCAAGAATCGCAAGCAGGTCCGCGTCTTCATCATGGACCAGACTAAACTCAGCGCCGTGGGCAACGCCTACGCCGATGAAATTCTATTCGAGGCCGGCATACACCCCAAGACCACCTGCAATCAACTGGACCAGGGCGAGCGTGAAAAACTCTTTCTGGCCGTTAAGGGCGTCATGGCCTGGGGCATCGACCAGGTGCGCGCGGCCGGTCGACCCATCGAGGAAAAGGTGCGGGAGCATGTTCGCGTGCGCAATCGCAAGGATGAACCCTGCCCCCGATGCGAAACGCGGATTCGTCGCGCGTCCGTGCTGGGCCACGACGCCTTCTTTTGTCCGACCTGCCAACCACCGAAACGCGGACAATTCATCGATTGGTCCACCGTAAAAAAGAAGGACAACGCCTGATTATTACTATCCAGCCGACCGCCCCGGTGGTTAACTTAGACGGGAGGTTCATGCAACATGCTTCGTTCGATTTCAGCACGATTACTTTTCGCCGCGGCGACGACCATGGTCGGCCTTGTCTTCACGTCTCCCCTGCCCGTCCGGGGAGAATCCGGCCGAGACCGCTGGCAGGAGCCGAAACGAATACTGGATGCCTTGAACATTCGCGAAGGCACGCACGTCGCCGATCTGGGGGCCGGCTACGGATACTTTACGTTTCGCCTGGCCCGAAGAGCGGGGAAAACAGGGCGAGTGTTCGCCGTGGACGTCAGTAAACCGCGTCTAAAGTATTTGCGGCGTAGAGCCCGCGCATCGAATCGCAAGAGCAAGAGCGCCGACATACGCGTCCTTCGAGGCAATGACCGCGAATCCGGCCTGCCCCCGGGCGGGGTGGATCTGATTCTAAGCGTAAACACTTATCATCATCTAAAAAATCGCGTCGCTTACTTTCGTCGTCTCAAGCAAGTCTTTCGCAAGGGCGGTCGCCTGGCGTTAATCGACTATCGCCCGAAGGACGAGCGTTACTCCGGACACAGTATTGCCAGGGCAATTATTGTACGGGAAATGAAAGCGGCGGGGTATCGCCTGGTGCTCGAATTTAAATTTCTGGAAAAACAGAACTTTCTCGTTTACGCGCCGGAAAGTTAGACGCGAATCACCGGCCATTTTGTAGAATATTCAAAAGTTAAGCGATATTTCCACTAACTTTCACTCCCGTCGCGGGAATCGCTTGACAATTCCGTTTCGCGACGACCAATTTCGCGCATAATGAATTTTAAGGAATTTATTGAGCGCCTGCCTTTCTACGAGAGACGAAAACGCGTTAAGCGGCCCGTTTCCCTGAACGTTTTCGGCCTGCTGTTTCTGATCGTCCTGCCCATCTACAATTATCTGGGGCTTGCGTGGCGCCACGGGTTCGAACCCGCGCAACCATTACTCGTTTTCCAGCACCTTAACCTTGTGGAATTGGTCCTGCTCTTCCTGCCGATACTGGTCGGCATCGGAATGCTGATGGTTCGCAATTGGGGCTGGTGGTTGTTTCTAATATTTTCCGCGGGGATCATATCGTATGATCTGTATGTATTTTTCTCCTGGCCCGTCGTCGCCAACGCCGGGGCGCTGATTCAGGCCTTGCTCCTGGCCGGCGCAATGTTCTATTTTCTGAGGCGGGATATCGCGGCCCCGTACATGAAGATGTATCCGCGCGGCTGGCGATTTCAGAAGCGCCGCCCCATTTCGGTTCCGGTGCTGGTGAACGGCCTTCGCATGATCACCCGCGACATCAGTCCCGGCGGCTTGTATATTAAGTGGCCGGACGTGGATCTTGCTCCGGGTTCACCGGTTGCCCTTGAATTCAAACTGGGCGAAACGAATTTCAAGATCGCGGGCGGGATTGCCAGCGTTACGCCGGGCCATGGAGCGGGTATCGCTTTTCGAGAGCCGACCTCGGAAGTACTTCGAGAGCTGGAGCAAGCGATTGATTCGGTCGAAACCGGAAAAGGTTCGCTGCTTCGAACGCTTCGCCAGGGTTTACTGGGAAGCTTACTTTTCTTGTTCATCGGCTCATGCGCCGGCAGCTCTTCCTCGGCCGTGGATCCGCTCATGATGATTGGAATGATTGGTACGGTGGGCGAACCAAACCAGAGCGAGGATGTGAGTTATGATTTCGAACAAACGAACACCTCCGCCACCACCGGCCGCTACTACAGTTTTTCTCTATCAGTGAGCGGCAATTCGACTGCCGCCCGGATCGAAAACGTCTATCTCTCGGAAAATCGCACCATTAGCCGCTCCGACTATTTTCTCGGTGCCATCTCCGTACCCGGGAGAACTTCGACTCAGAGCTTTCGCTTATATGTAAGCTGCGGCATACCCGCCGGAACGTACTACATCGGAATTCTGGGGCGCAGCCTGCGGGCCGCCACCGTCACCATTGTTTCCGGATGCGCCGGCTCCACTTCCAACTTCCTGAGCTTTTCCTTTGCGGGCGTGCCGTCAAACGCGGCGCGCGGAAAATCCATGTCCTTTAGTTTGACGACCTCGGTAACCGGCTCTCCTTCGGCTCGTACCTGCACCGTCCGATTTTCCTCCGACACCTTTATCAGTTCCTTCGATACGAGCGGGGGCTCCATCACCATTCAGCCCACCGCCGGGACGCAGAACTTTACCATTACGACTCCCGCAAGCCTTACGGTGGGCGGGACCTACTATATTGGTTTTTACGGCGGCGATTGTTACAGTTCTTCCCCGCGAAGTTCCACTAAAGTGACCATCCAGGAAGGCGACTTGCTGAGCTATTCCATTGCTTCCCATGATGCGCAGGCGGCCAATGGGACTACATTAAACTTCTCACTTTCCGTTTCGGTCAGCGGCTCGCCCTCGGCGCTCAATTGCGACGTCCATCTACTCAGATACAGCTTCTCCGCGCCGGAAGCCGCGAATCGCGTGGGAAACATAACCATCAACGCCGCCACCGGCACTCCCGGCTATCAGGTTACGGTTCCCGCCGGTTTGAGCGGAGGAACATATTACATCAGACTGGCCGGCTCCGGATGTTTTGCAAGGAGCAACACGAAGGTCACAGTGTCCGCGGGGTTTCTAAACTTCACCATCGCCTCCATCGACGCATCCGCGGCCCTGGGCGGCGGGCTGGGCGTTGCCTTGAACGTGACCGCCACGGGTTCGCCGTCGACGCGCTTTTGTTCGGCGATGCTTTCGCTGGACAACAACGCAACCGGCGGCGTCAACGCCGCGTTCCTGGGCACGGTCCAGGTGCAAAACACCACCGGTGTTCAAAACACGACGGTCAATATTCCCGGCACTCTCGCGGCGGGTTCTTACTATCTGAAACTTACGGGCAGCGCGCCGTGCGGCAAGGTCAGCCCGACGACCGTCTCCATATCCCAGGGCGCGGCCGTCGCCGTGAACGTAACGGGTACCGCGCGCTACGAACACATCCCGATCAATACGTCGACCTTTCGCCTGGACACGGCGGGAAAATCGAATCGCCCCGCGCGCTACGTCGGCGTGGAACTTCTGGATTACGACGGAACGACGATCATCGCCACCGGCACCACGGACGGGAGCGGCAACTATGCCCTGAGCGGAACGGTGAACGGGGCCTTCAAGGTTCGCATGGTTGCGCGCATGGTTAAAACCACGGCACCGACCTACGACTTCAAGATCGTCGACGCCGTGCCGGGAACCAGCGTGGGCGCCGTGCACAGCGCCGTGTCCAGCAGCGTTACGGCGGGCGCCGGGGGAAACATCGGCCTGGATCTCACCGCCGTGGATTCGACGCGAAAGAACGGCGCTTTTTCCATCCTGGACGTGATTCGCACATCCATGGATAAGATCCTCGCCGTGGATGCGAATACCGTATTTCCGCCCTTGAACGTAAAATGGCGCATAAACGGAACCGACGGCTCGTACTTTACGACGGAGGAATCCGTCTGCGGTACGGGCGTTTCGCGCTGCGTGGTCTTGCTGGGGTCGCGGACCAGCGATTCGGACGATTTCGATTTGCATGTCGTGGCCCATGAATTCACCCATTACCTGGAGAACGCGCTTTCGCGCAGCGATTCTCGGGGCGGCGGCCACGCGACCAATGATCTGCTGGACCCTCGCCTCGCTTATGGAGAGGGATTGGGCAATGCCATGAGCGGTTTGTTTCTGGACGACCCGCAGTACTCGGATACGACTTCATCGGGCGGTTTCGGTTTCAACCTGGAGTCCGGTTCGCATACCCTGAAGGGCTTCTATTCGGAAGCCTCCGTACAATCCGTCATCTGGGACCTGTTCGATACCAACAATGAAACCGGAGACAATTTGTCCCTCGGGTTCGCGCCGGTCTGGAACGCGGTACTGGCCCTGAAGGATATCGACGGAATTACGTCCCTGCATGAATTCATCAAGGCGCTGAAGAACGCTCGCCCGGGCGATGTGACGGATATTGATTCCATCCTCGCGCTGGAAAACGTTGCTCCCGACTTCGCTTCCGAAACCGACGTCTCCAGTTCCGTGAGCGCTCCCTATGCCGGCTATATCAGTACGCACACCTGCAACGGCTCCGGCGCGGCCTTCCCCTATAACCCGGTTTTTCAACTGGTCACCGGGACCGGGACGGACGCTTATCCCGAAACGGCGCATACCGGTAGTCAGTGGTGCGGCGCGGTCGCTCCCGGAATCAACAAGCTGTTCGGAAGCCAATTCTTCCGGATCATCCCCCAGAATTCGGGGACCATGACCATTACGAAAACGGATTCCAATACCAGCGACTGGGAACGCTCCTATGTGTATGTGTTTCGGCGGGGTGTTCGTGTAGGTTATGCATCGCAGTACTTATCGCCCGCGACGGTGAATGTCGTCGTAACGGCGAACACGGAATACATCCTGGAGATTCATACCCGCGCTGAATGCTATTTCAACAATTACAGCACTTGCGGGACGGGCGGCGGTCTGAATCATTATACGGTCAAGATTGATCTTCCCTGAAACCGGAGAACGACTCATGAAAAAAACAGCATTCATACTCGCGGCCCTGGGCCTGATCCTTGCGGGCTGTTCCGTCCGAAACGAACCGTCGCCTGAGAACGAAAAACAGACGCGACCGGCGGCTCCGGCGGAGCAGACGAAAGCCGCGCCCATCCAGTTACTCGCGGATAAGAAAGCGACACACGGCAAGTATTACGTACCGGTGAGCGTGGCCTGGGATGTCGGTTCCGCAAGTCAGCCGGGTAGTGCAATCTCCTACAATATTAAGGTTCGGTCGTTGCGAACTTTATCCAACGTCGTTGTTCGGGTCCGCCTACATCCCATGCTGCGTGTAACGGGCGGCAATATTGAGCATCGCGCGGAGACCATTCAAGCGGGAGAAACCATCACCATCAGCGGCCAGGTAACGCCCACGCGCAAGGCGCGCTACTGGTTGGCCGTGGATGTTCAGGCTCGCCTGGACGGACGTCGCGTATCCATGGTGCGCCTGCACAACTTTGGTGACGGGGTCGCGGCCGGAGGCGATTCTCGGTCGGCGAATACGGAAATTTTCAAACCTTCCGGCGGGAAGAACGGCTACAGCGAAGCCGGCGGGCGCACGACGGTCCGGCGCCCCTGAAGCGACGGCGCGATTGCTTACGTAACCGCCGGATCCTTACTCTCTTTCCGGTTTTTTTTCTTCTTATTATCTTTCTCTTTTTGTTTGGCCGCTTTCTCGGCGGCCTTACGCTTCATACGATCCCGTGCTTTCGCCTCGGGCGATTTCAGGCCCACGGTGAAGGGCTTTTCTTGTTCCTCGGGTGGAAACTCCGCGTCGGGATTCAAGCGCTGGTAGACCTTGCACTTGACGCAGGGCTGATCCTTGCGGGGCGGCACCTTGCCCAGGATCATTTTCTTGGCATAGGTAAAACGCTCACCCTTGAGTACGCCCTGCAGACCTTCCTCGAAAACGTTTCCGAAGTCTCCCCATTTGTTCACGCAGCAACCCAGCATCTTGCCGTCCCAGTTGATTTGCGGGTTCTTCCACATCTGCATGCAGGGAAAACTGTATTCCTTTTTTTTCGTTTCGCGGAACTCGTCCCGGGACGAAGCGCCGAAGCCGCCTTCGCGGCGAACGTAGTCCTTGTCCTTCACGGGCGAAACCGTCGGCGTATGATTGAGCTTCGTCTTCAAGGTCATGCCCAGCTCATCACACATTTCACGGGCCTTCGGTAGTTCGTGTTCATTGTGACCGAAGATGATGAACTGCCAGGCCAGGCGGGGAAACTTCGTGCCGTGCACCTGCTTGTAATGATTGATCCGACGAATATTGTTTATGACATTGTCGAAGTTGCCCTTGATGCGATACTGTTCGTAGGTCTCGGGGCTGGCTCCGTCGATGGACACGGACAGATAACGAAAGCGATACTTCACCAGCGCTTCCAGGGCTTCCTCCTTGACGGTGTTCAGATTGACCCCATTGGCCGCCATGAGACGCACGCCGCGCTCGTGGGCGTAGCGCATGATGTCGACGATGCCGGGGTTCAGAAAGATCTCGCCCCAGTTGGAGAGTTCGATGGCGCGGATATCCGGGTTTTCATCCAGCAAACGACGAAAATGCTCCGGGTCTAGGTGGCCCCAACCCACGACGCCGTCCTTGTTCATGCCGTTGGCCGTGGAGCAGGCCAGGCATTTCAACTGACAGACGCTGGAGGCATCCAGGCGAATCTTGCGCCCGTAGAGGCGATGGCGGATTCCCAGGCCGAGCTCATACAGAAGCGGGCGACGATATTCAACCAGCAGATAATAGCGGGGATCATGTATCAGACGATTCCGTACGCCGTGCTTTAGCTTCTTCCATAATCCCATCGTCAAAGATTCGATAATCGGCCGAAATTTGCATAGCGAATTTTCAGGCGTTCCACCAGGGAAGGCTCGCGGAGGGGGCGCCCGTGCCCGCTGATTACCTGGTCGTAATCGAACCGGTCCAGCCCGGCCAGGGCCCGGCCATAGGCCGCCGGATTCGCGTCAGTCATGAACATGGCCGGGTCGGCCAGAAGACTGCCGCCGTAGAGAATTTTCTCCCGCCGAAAGTAGACCACCAGATTGTCGGGGGTGTGCGCCGGGCCCGGATGAAATATGATTACATCGCCGCCGTGGATGGAAAGTCGCTCCCGAAACAAACCGTCCGGCCGAACGGCGGACGACAATCGCCAGCTGCCGAAACTGTTCTTCATTTCGGACTGCATGGAACCCCAGCGCCGCACCATGAGTCGGCGGGTCGTCTCGTGGGTATATACCTTGATGCCCTTCGCCTGGAACTCGGAAACGCCGCCGGTATGATGCAGACCGAAACTGGTAACCACCACCGCCAGAAAGTCGGCTTCGTTGACCAGGGAAGCCTCAAAGATCAAACGACGAGCCGTAGCCGGAGTCCAGGTGGCATTGATGAAAACAATTCCGCGCGGATCGGTATAGACCACTGAATTGGTTCGCCAGTAATTCACGTCCTCCACCAGGTGCACGTGTCCCCGCACTTTCGTTATGCGAAGAGGCAGGTCCGCGCGATCAATGGGACCCGGCGCGTAACTCCCGGCGGAACATTGCATGAACGCGAAGGGGAAAATCGCCGCGGCGATGACGCGGGCGAGAGAAGTCCGGACCGGACGCTTCATGGACCATGCAGGGCGATGCACGAAGCGCAGGCTCCCTGTGAAGGATCCCAGCCGGGCTGAACGGTGCGCACCGACTCTACGCTGATCATGTCCTCGGGTACATCGGGAAAAAACACGGCTTCGTCCACGACCTTTTCGCACACGGGACAGCGAGCCTTTTCCTTTTCAGCCGGGGCGATGTCCATGCCCTCGGGAATCAGCGAAGTGTTTTCGAAGGGCATGATGAGTTCGTCGTTCATCAAGCGATCGCGAATACTCGTAAAAGACGTGTCGAAGGGGATTTCCAAACGCGATGTAATGATGCCGCCCGCGTCGCCCATGCGCATCAGTTCCGGGCGCAGCTTTTCTTCCTTGAGCATGAGAATGGAAAAAGCCAGACCCATGCCGCGTCCGTACTGATCCTCGGGATTATCGCGATAGTATTCCATGACGTCGGTGTAACTCATGGCTTCGCGCAGCAATCGCCGCAGGCGATCCTCCAGCGGCTTGGAATGCACCGCGTTGTTGAAAATCTCCAGGCGCAGGCCCGCTTCGTTGTGAGTACAGCGCACGTGCAGGTACAGACCCGCGGCCTTGGCCTTGCGCTTATAAGGCATGATGCTCTTGGAGTGAATGGACTCCTGGAACGCCGGCTCATTGCGCTCCAGATCATCGGGCGTATTGAGGTCCAGTCCGCGTTCGCGAAAATAGATCTGGCGCATGTTGGCCAGCGAGCCCCACAGGGCCATTTCCTGAACGACGGAATTTACGATGGGATGCAGGTCGGATTTATCGTAGTTTTCCAGACTCAGACCCACGGCCAGGTCGATATTGGCCTGCAAGGATTGCGTCAGAATATAGCCTTGAACCTCGACCGGACGGCCGGACCGAATCGCCGCTTTCAGATCCTCTTCCGTAGGTCGATATTCCACAAAGCCTCCGCCGATTGACCAGTTTGGACTACGGGCCACGGCTCCGGCAATATAAATTTTGTCATGGAAATGCGGCCCATTCGGGTTATTTCAAACCTGAAAATGACCGATATATAAGGCATGATCATCGAGGGCGGATCACAAAATGCTTCGCGCATGGCGGGCCACTATGCCTACCCGGCGCCCCGCTACAATCCGACCGGCATCGAGGCGATTGCCCCCATTCGTGGGCGCTCCGTCGCCGCCGGAACCCCCGTGCCCGGCGCGCCTTCCACGGTGGATCGCCTGGAGGCGCAAAATCGTCTGGAAGCCCGCCGCAACGTGGCCGGCGCCTACCAGAGGAGCCGTCCGGAAGTTGATACGACGCCCCTGAACCTCTATCAAGATCCGGGCTCCGCGCGAGCAGGCGGTCGCAATACCGCGCCTCCCGTCGTTACCGGCATGAATCTCGACCTGATGGCTTAAAAAGGGGCCATGGAAGGGCCGATAAAGGGGCGACTTCAGAGGGCGATTTCGGACCTCTATTGCTTGCCTCTCGGAACGATTTCCTTTTTACTGCGACCATGCTTGGCCGAGCCTTAAATCCCCCGGCGAAAATCGCCCTGTTTGCCGTATTCCTGACGGGAGCATGCGGCCTGCCGATTCCCTTCATGGGCGAAAAAACCGAAATCGATCACTGCGATCCCGTGGCCAATTATTTCGAAAACGGTGAGCACTACATCGGCGCCGACTTCGTGAAAGAGGACGGCACCATCGATTACCAGAAGTACTTCAAGGCTCGTCGCACGGAGAGCTCGCCCTGTGATCCCCTGAACAACGCGGGCGACAAACAACCCGTCCACCAGCCCGGAATCGGCCCCTCCAATAAACCCGGCACGGATCGCCCGGGAGAAAAAAGAATCGCGCCTCCCTCCGCCAATGAGCCCCGGGACGAACCCAAACCCGTCGCTCCCAACCCCTGATTTTCGCCCCGAAAGCGCGCGGGAAGCGCACGGACATATTCCTTGACCCGGAGCCCCCTCGGACTTATGTCGCTTCTCTATGAAGGTTTTGATCCTGGGTTCGGGCGGACGCGAGCATGCGCTTTTCTGGAAAATTTCCTCCAGTCCTCGCGCCGGAGAAATTCACGTTTTTCCGGGCAATGGTGGTTTTCCGGCGGAGGCCCTGGTTCGGGACGATAAACTCTCCCTGTCCGATCCCGCGAGCATCGCCGAGTTCGTTAAGGCCAATGGGTATGAGCTGGTCGTCGTTGGCCCCGAACAGCCCCTGGTAGACGGCGTGGCCGATGCCCTGGAAGGCATTTGCCCCGTTTTCGGTCCTTCTAAAGCCGCCGCGCAACTGGAGGGCTCCAAGAACTTCGCCAAGGACTTCATGAAAAGACACGGCATCCCCACCGCGGGCGCCGAGCGTTTCACCGATGCCCAGGCGGCCCTGGACTACCTGAAAAGCAAGGAACCGCCCATCGTCGTGAAGGCGGACGGCTTGGCGGCCGGCAAGGGCGTCACCGTAGCCCTGAATCGCGCCGACGCGGAAAAAGCCGTCCGGGAATGCCTGGAAGAGGGCCGTTTTGGAGAGTCCGGAGCCAGCCTGCTCATCGAGGATTTTCTTCAGGGAGAAGAGGCCTCGGTTTTCGCGCTATGTGACGGCGAGCGCGCCCTGCCCTTCGTGGCGGCTCAAGATCACAAGCGCGCCTTCGATGGAGACGAGGGCCCCAACACCGGCGGCATGGGCGCCTATTGCCCGGTGCCCCATCTGGTTACGCCGGAAGTGATGGAGCTCATTCAGACCGAGGTTCTGGACCAGGCCATGGCCGGTATGAAAGCCGACGGATCGCCCTATGTCGGTCTTTTATACGCGGGCCTGATGATTCACGACGGCAAACCCTCCGTGGTGGAATTCAACGTCCGCTTCGGAGACCCGGAAACCCAGGCTCTGCTTCGAATTCTGGACGAGGATCTGCTGGATTTGCTGGATAAGGCCGCTCGCGGCGATTTACCGGCCCGTCCCCTGAAGTTCAAGGACCAGACGGCCCTGGTGGTGGTTCTGGCGGCGGAAGGATATCCGGGCCAATATAAGAAAAATGTAGAAATAAATGGTCTTGACAGTCTGCAAGGCGACATAATCCCTTTCCACGCTGGCACCAAACGAGACGGAGATCGTCTGGTCAGCACGGGTGGCCGTATTCTGGGAATCACGGCCATGGGCGCCAATCCCGCGGCGGCCCAAACATCCGTTTATCGGGACATGGAAAAGATTGATGCTCCCGGCACATTTTACCGAAAGGATATCGGGGGAAAGGCTTCCAAATGAATGTACAGCTTTCGGAATGTTTCCAGAATCTGCCGCAACCTGAAATCCGTCGTCTCCAGAAAGTCCTGAAGGTCATTCTGCGCCACACGTCCAGTGGAGAGCTGTTAAGAAAGACCCTGGACGGTCTGTATCGTAATATGGGCCGCCCCTCCGAGCTCCTGGAAAACATGGAGCAAAAATCCCGGGACGCGCTCCTGAAACTTCTGGACAGCTACGGCGTCCTCACCGCCGACCAGTTGACCGAGGACGAAGTCGAGCAACTGCGCAACAGCCCTTTTACCATCTGGATGAGTGAGAAAATCTGCGTGGCGGCCGGGGAAGCCCTGGGCCTCTTCGCCGAGGATCAGTACTTTCGCGCGCGTGGTTTTCTCTTCGCGCATATGAAATACCTGCCCGGTAAGGAAATGAAAGCCTGGGGCAAATGGCTGGGTCTTGGAGACGGCATGCGCCGCGAAAAAGACCGAGCCCGCAATCTCTACAATCACCTGGGTGAACTCAGCTACGCGGATACTCGTCGCGCGCAGGACGAAGCATCCACGCTTGCTTCCGCGAAGGAAGATTCGAACGACGACATTCCCGAATATCTGGAAGACGTTTTCCCCAATGATCCCCTGACCTGTCCCGTGGCCTGGTATTACCGCGATGTTCTGCCGCTCTACGAATCCATGGCACGCGCCGAGAACGCGCCCATCGCCGCGGATAATGAGCAGGCGGCTCGGCTCATACAAGACATCAAGCAAGGCCGCGTCGTCGTACGCCAGGAAGCGGCCGAGTTCGGTCAACCCGCGCGCAATCGCCTGGTGCGCACGCGCGAAAACATCGCCGGGCCCATGCACGACTTTCGCTTCATCGATCGGGGCGAACGCAAGCGCGAAAATTATCTCTTCTAAGACGCGGTCTTCGAGCCGGAAGTACTCCACTTTTTCTCCAGCGAGCCGATAGATCCAACAGGATGTTTCGGCGCCGGTTCTTATTATTCGTATTCTCATTCTCGCTGGGCGGAATTTTGTTTTTCGCGGACGCGCTTTTCGCCGCGCCCCACGTACAAAGCAAGTTCACCCATCGCGTGACGAATCGAAAGTACGTCAGTCATATTCTGCATCAGTTGCGGGGCGCGAAGCACTACGTGGTACTTATAACGACTCACGGCCCCCACCACTGGGCCTTTCACTCACGGCCGTATCCCCTGTATCATCGTTGCGAAAAACCGGCCGCCTGCCTGGATCTTCTGATGCGATTGGACAAGCATCTCAAAAGCGGACGCAACCTGGGCTTGAGTCTGCGCGGCTCCTACATTCACGCCTTTCGCTTTTACGGCGAAACCGGACGACCCCGCAACCGCAGATAAGCACGGGCGAATCGCCGTCCGATTTCTCGCTGGCTCTCCGCGTTGAAATGGACTTTATCCCGCAGGGGCAGACCCGCGGTTTGAATCATGGCGACTTTCGGTAAACGAATGCCGGCTTGAATGGCCTGTATTTTGGACCAGTTGACGTACTTTGCGGGATCGCCGTGATCTCCCAGTTGCGCGAAGACCACGGGTAAGCGCGGCTTTCCCAGATCGCGACGCATGCCCCGCACATAGCCGGTGAAGCGCCGCGCCCACTTCGTGTGATCCACCGTGCCCCGAAAGACGCCTTGCATGGCCTCCGGTTTCAGGGCATCCCATTCGCCCTGAAAAAATAGAACTCCCTCGACTTTACCCATCAGGGAGGCCGCGCGAATTCGCTTGAGGCAGGAGCCATACAGACTGTCCTCACTCAAGGACGGTTGCCACTGGGCGATGACCGATGAACCTCGGGCGCAGGGAATCAGGCCCAGCGAGCGACCCGGATTGGCCTTGAGCCACTCCGCGGCGACCGTGGGTCCGGGACCAAGACCGGGCTTGGGATCCAACGAGATAAAATCCACCTGGCCGTCCGGCGCGTCCACGGGCACGCTCGCCTTGCGCCAGCGATAGTCATTGGCGAAAACGAACACGTGCTCGCCGAAGGGATTGGCGGCTCCCCGCGTCACGCGCCCGCGACCGGAGATATTCGATTGCCCGGCCATCACGAACAGCGCCAGCTTGCCTTGCGTGCTCTCCGGTACCGCGGTGGGCTCCAGCGTCAGGGGCAGGCCTCCGATTCTATCGACGAAGCTTTTCATGAGCAACGCGCCCGCGGCGAGACCTATTAGAAATACCCCCGCGTACAACCCTGGTCCGACCAAATACTTTCTCATGAGTCGGCTTACCGCGCGCGCCTCGACCCATGCAAGTATAAGTTTCAGCGATTTCATTGCCGGGCTATGCGTTCGCGTAAAAAATGCTTGTATAATTGAATGATATGGCGACGATGAAAGAGTCGACTATCGATTGCTCACGGATTCATAACCCATTCATAATGAAGAGATTCCACTTGAGTAGTCCAATGCATCGGGGTCCGTCCCCGGTCTTAACTTACCGCGGAGTATAGAATCAATGATATCAAGATTAACAATTATCATGCTGCTTGCGGGCGGCATGACCATCGCGTGCGGATCGGAAGCTCCCACTGATAAAAAGACCGCCAAGCCGGCCGCTTCGACCACCACAAGCGGCGCCGGCGGCAAAGTCCATGTCGTCAGTCAGAAGGATAAGCAGTTTCTTCCCGGAGACCTCAACATCAAGGTGGGAGATACGGTTAACTTTCGCAACGACGACAAGGTATTTCACAATGTTTACTCCTTCTCCGAAGCGCGTCTCTTCGACCTGGGTTCTTATGCGTCCGGTCAGGCGAAGAAAGTCGTCTTCGACAAGGAAGGCAAAGTCGTGGTTGAATGCGCCATCCATCCGAAAATGCGCATGACCATTAACGTTACGAAGTAGAGGGGCGGCGCAACGGGCGTCCATGGAATCGTGAGACAATTATTCGCACCAGCCCTGCTGCTGATGTCCCGGTTGAAGTATCCGGGAAAGTTTCTGTTGATCGGTTCGCTGAGCGCCCTGCCCCTCATCGTCATTCTTTTCTTTCTCATCACCGAGCTCAATTCCAATATTCGTGCGGCCCAGCGAGAAGTCCTGGGTCTCTCCTTGATGGAACCCCTGCGCAAAATCATGCGCTACTCCGCCGAACACGGCCGCTGGGCTCAGTTCAAATCGCCGGAGGCTTCCCACAGGCAACGCAAGACCGCCGGCATGGTCGACGCGTCCCTGCAAGCCTTGAGCCTCAAGGCCAATCGCCTCAAGGAAGACCATGAGCTGGACATTACCGATCGTCTGACGGGTCTGGAGGCAAAATGGCGCGCAGCCCGAGACAATCGTGACTCGGCCCGGACGGTGGAACTGCATCGCTTTACGCTGAACGACGTCAATGAGCTGTACGAGGAAATCGGCAACCGGTCCGGGCTGACCTTCGAATCGAATCTGATCAACTTTCGCCTGCTGGATATTATTATGCATCGCATCCCGGGCAATAAAATCATTTCATTCGAAATGCTGACATTGCTCAACAAGGTTCGCCGTGAAAAAAGAGCGGACTTGAACGACCGCGTACAGTTGTCCTCGTCGGCCAATCAGATGAATGAATTCCTGAAGCAGATCAATCGGGAAATGCAGGTGGCCTTCGTTCGCAACAAGGGACTCAAGGACGCCCTGGAACCTTCCCGTCGAGCCAATCACATTGCCACGATCCAGTTCGTGAATCTGGTGCTGGAAAACGTGGTCTATGCGCGCGGGCGATTGGGTGACAACTTAAGCTACGAGCTCTACTATCGGCGCCTCAATGCGTCCAACCTGCAATTGTACGACAACATCTTTCCTCGCGTCCGTGAACGCATTCAAGAACGCATCGAAGCGTTCGCGCTAAGAAGAAACTTATTCATTATTGCATCGGCGCTCACGTTCCTGCTGGTTATTTATTTGTTCGTGGGCTTTTACCTGAACGTCATTCAAACGGTCTCGACCCTGGACGATGTTTCCCGGGCTTTCGTTTCGGGCGAAATTTCAAAAGAAGTCAGTTTCGAATACCACGATGAGCTGAGTCGCATCGGCGCGTCCTTCAATGAAGTAGGCGTGGCTTTGCTTCAGTCCAAGAATGAAACGGATCGCATTCTTCAAAACGTGGATGAGGGTTTGTTTCTGTTGGATCCCGAACTCATCATCGGCGAACAGTATTCCCAAAAAACCATCTCCATACTGGAAACGCCCGAGCCCGCTCGTACGAATATCCTCAACCTCTTGAAGGATCGCGTTCCCGAAGCGACCATCGCCTCCACTACTCGCTATCTGAAACTCATGTTCAAGGACGACGTGCAGGAGGAATTCCTCTCCAGCCTGAATCCACTGAAGGAAGTAGAGCTTCATTTCGCCAATGGTTCGTCCAGCATCGAGGAAGGCAGCGCCAAGTTTCTGAACTTCAAATTCAGTCGCATCCAGAACGACGGCAATGTCAGCAATCTCATGGCTACCGTGAAGGACGTCACCCAGCAGGTCCAACTGGCGCGAACGCTGGCCGAGTCCGAGGAAAAGAACAAGAGTCGCATGGAGAAGTTCTTCAAGATTCTCCACGTGGACGCCACGCTGCTGGCCGAGTTCATCGACGACTCGGAAAACGAACTGTCCGAAATCGAAACACTCTTGCGCG
>CAZGYS010000066.1:0-16515 GCA_964530305.1 uncultured Leptospiraceae bacterium | reverse complement strand
GTTCTTTTTCATGTCGATGATCTTGCCGCCGCGATACCCCGAGTCCGAGGTCACGATGAGTTTCGGTTTGCAGTCCTCGATGCGTCCCAGCAGGGCCTCGGGCGAAAAGCCTCCGAAGACCACCGAGTGTACGGCGCCGATGCGCGCGCAGGCAAGGCAGGCGAAAGCCAGCTCGGGAATCATGGGCAGATAGATGATGACGACGTCGCCCTTGCCCACGCCTCTTTGCTTGAGCACATTGGCGAAACGCGATACCTCGCGATGCAATTGCTGGTAGGTGAACGTCTTCGACTCCTCGGGATTGTCTCCCTCCCAGATGAGGGCCGCCTTGTTGCCGTTCTCCTCCAGATGGCGATCAATGCAATTGTAGGCTAAATTGAGCTTCCCGCCGACGAACCACTTGACCTTCGCCGCGGCGAAGTCGTGCTCCAGGACCTTGTCCCATTTCTTGAACCAGGTGAGACGCTCGGCCATCTCCGCCCAGAATTCCTCGGGCGTCTCCACCGAACGGCGATACAGCTTGTGATAGTTTTCCTTGTTTATCAAGGCGTCGTCGGCGAAATCTTTCGGAATGGGGATGATTCTCTCGATGGACATGGCGGACTCCTGAACGTAAATGACCCGCCTTGTCTGAATCGGACCCCGTTGCCCGTCCAGCAGGTTTTTGAAAGGGGCGGCGCGCGTCGGATTGTACTTGAAAATCCCCAATCAAGGGAAAGTCTGGCGGCGGTAAGCGATATTCGTGATGCGAAAGTTCCCCATTCATCTTGCGGCGCCCCTGCTGGGAACCGCGCTGATTCTAATCATGGTCATGGCCCTGGGCGGTCCCCGGGCCATCGTCGTCACCGACGGCACCATTCACTTCAAGCAGGTGATCGATTTTCTGACCGCCGGCGGATTCTCCCTGGTGTATGAAAGCGCGGATCTGGATCCCGGGCGATTTTTCATTCCCTATGGTTGGCCCTATGCCCTGGATGCGGGCAAGGACATCTATCTGGTGTACCCCGAGGCCTTCACGCTCTACGGCTCCCTGCTGTACGGCCTGCTGGGCGATTGGGGTCTTCTACTCACCATTCTGCTACCGGCCGCCGGCGGTTTGTTGTTCGTGAACTTAATCCTAAAGGAACTGGGTCTGTCCGGCCGGGCGCGCTTCTGGATTGGGTTGTTCCATTTATTCGGGACGTCTTTCTTTCTTTTTAACGTAAACTACTCCGAAATCGCCGCGGGCTTCCTGCTGGGGAACCTGGGGCTCTATCTCTACGTTAAACATCATAATACCGAGCGCCTGGTCTTCGCGGTAGGCGCGGGGTTGGCCTTCGGGCTGGCTGTTTTTTTTCGACAGGAGTCCGCTCTTGCTTTCGCGGTGCTGGGCGCGGTGCACTTCGCCTACGTGAAACGATTTCGCGTGGATCGAAGCGTGGTATTTCTGGCCGCGGGGTTCGCGCTGCTGGTGGTCGTGTTTCTGGCCTATAATCAGTTTCTCTACGGCCGGCCCTTCGGACTGCGCACCAGTTCCATCAGCCAGGAAGATACCGGCGGCCGCTGGCGCGTGATGTTCGGTTTGTTGTTCACGGGACGCGTCTTCAAGGCGGAAGGCGGCTTCGGGTATTTTATTCAGTTCCCTTTCCTGCTGTTGCTCTTCGTGCATTTTCGGTCGGTTTGGGCCGCCATTTCGCCCTTGCCCCGGGCGCTCTTGTTGTACGGGACCGGCACGCTGATTCTAATTCCGTTGTTGGCGCCCAATGACGGCTGGATTAACTGGGGCGCTCGCTATCTCGTGCTGACGGAAATCGCCATGCTGGGCGTCTTTTTCCATTATCGCGCGCGTTTGCGAGAAAACGGGACGGCGTCCGGTTTGATGAAGGCGTTCGTGGCGGTGTTGATTGCCTGGTCGGTACTTTTTTCCGTTCCGGGGGCCCTGCAGGCGCCGGCCAGTTTGAAGGGCGGAACCCTGCAGCGTAGCTTGTTGGAGAATCGCCCCGAGCAGGTCTTCCTTTCGGCCACGGGCGCTCACTATGCGTCCGGCGTGCTGATTCGCGAAAAGAAAATCCTGGAACTTCAGGACGCCGCGGACGTTCCGCGCTTTCTGGACCGCTTACGCGGGAACAAAATCGAGCGCTTCTGTTATGTGTCCCACTCCATTACACCTTATCGACGAAGCGCGGTGGATCGGGAAGCACGGGATATTCTGGAACATACCCCCGGCCTGCGGCGAACCTACGAAGGCGGGGACAAGGTTATCGGTATACGTTGCTACGCCCTGGAGCCCGGCGGACCGGGTATTTTCGGCGGCGAATAAGCGCGGTTAAGCTTCGGGTGTGACGGTCGGCCCCAGGTCCTCGACGACTCGGCGAAAGTATTCCTTGCGGGTCTTCGTGCGCGGCGAAAGTAAATTGTACTGAAAGATGTACCAGATGGCCATGATGCCGTCCTTCATGCCGATCTTTTTGCCTTCTTCGTAAGTTCGTCCGTAATAGGAGATGGGCACTTCGTAAATACGCAGGGGCATCTTGGAAATGAGCGCCGTAATCTCGACTTCCATCCCGAAGCCGCTGGAAGTCAGTGTGATGTGCTTGAGGATGGGCGCGCGAAAAGCCTTGTAACAGGTCTCGATGTCCGTCATGTTCAGATTGGTCAACGTGTTGCAAAGAAACGTCAGAAACTTATTGGCCAGGAAGTGGTAGAAGTACAGCACCCGGGCCGCCTTGCGCGTCATGAAGCGACTGCCGTAGACTACGTCCGCGGTGTCGTTCAGAATGGGTTCCAGGACCGACTCGATTTCGTCCGGATCATATTCCAGGTCCGCGTCTTGAAAAAACAGCACGTCTCCGGTGGCTTCCTGGATGGCGCGTCGAATGGCCGCCGTCTTGCCGGAGTTCTTCTCCATATTGAAGAGTTTGATTTTCGGCGATTTAATGGATTGCAAAACTTCCCAGGAATTATCCGTGGAGCCGTCATTGACCACGATCACTTCCGTTACCACGGGCACCGCCAGCAGTTTGTTCAGGAGGATGGCCGCCGTCTTCTCTTCATTGTAGACGGGAACCAGCGCCGACACGGTGGTCTTGCGCGAAGGGGTTTTCTTGCCGGCGCGAGGCGCGGCCTTTTTGCCCGCTTTTTTGCTCGAAGTCTTACTCGCGGATTTTGATTTTCCCGAAACAGCCATGAAGGGAGACTTCTCGTTTAAGCCTGCCCTATCAACTCTTTTTTGACTCGTCTCTTTTAGCGCGTCGCTCGCGGGCCGGGAATGCGATAAATCGCCGCGAAGGTATGTTTTCCCTGCTTTTCCTCGATGGGGATCAGGTTCGTACTCAGGATTTTTTTGTAGGCCGTCAGTTCCTTCGGCGAGAGCACGATAATCCGACGGCGAGGGTTCAGCTGATTGTGTTTCCGCGCCAGCTTCGCCATTTCGGGCGGCACGGGCTTGTAATGAAAGGCCAGGGTCTTGCCCGGAGCGCGGCGCCGAAGCAGGTCCAGCAGAGTCTTCAGCTTTTGTGCGTCCTCGGCTTTCAGGACTTTTAGTTCCAGGTAGGTCAGTCCCAGATGACCCGCCAGGACCTGATTTTGAAAGAGGCGCACGTCCGCCTGAATCGCGCGAAACTCCTTCTGATATGCGCGAAGCTGTTTCCCACTCAAGCCCAGAACCAGGTAGCCCAGAATGGTAATCACCGCGGAGAAGGCGGCCAGCGTCAGAAGCCCCAGGCGCACCGGCGAAAATCGTCCGCGCGCGGAGAAGTTAATCCCAATCAGGAATCGGTGCAGGAGCAGCAAGCCGGGGGGCAGGGCGGCGATGAGGTAGCGCGGTCCCCAACCGGACACGCCGTCATTGGGAGCCAGGAAAGACGCCAGCGGCAGAAAGATGAGCGCGCCGATGAGCATGGCGCGATGGGCCTGGTCGAGCGCCTTGAACACTCGGGGCCGCAGGGCATTGGCGAAGACCAGGCCGATCAGGGGCACGTAGAGAAAGAAGCCCGGCTTCACGTCGCCCATGAAAAGCAGTACGCGTACGGCGCGAAAGCGGGCGGCAAGGTTGCCCGCGAAGCCCGCTTCGTTTACCAGGAAGCGCGGTCCCAGGGGATGTTCATACAGACCGTAGTTGAAAAGCAACAAGCCCAGTACGGCCAGCGAGGCCCCGGTGCCGACGAGCAGCAGCGAACGTTCGCGCAAGGGGTTCCATCGCGCGCGGGCAATGAGAAAGCCCATTGCCAGGCAGGCGAAAAAGAGCGCGCCCTCCAGTCGCAGCCACGCGCTCAGGCCCATGAGCAGCCCGGCGGTGAGGAATCGCCCCGAAGACGTCGCGTCGGGCGAAGACGCGCCGGAATCGCCCGCGAAGGGCTTCAGCCACAGCGACATGCCCGTGAACAGTAACAGTAGAAAGTAGACGACTTCCGAATAGAAAATACCGTAGATGGCCGTCCAGGTTCCAAGACCCGCGAAGAGTAAAACGAAATTGCTTACGGCCCAGAAGCGCCGGAGAAAATAGAGCAACAGCAGCGTCAGAGCCATGGACGCCGCCAGGGGCAACACGTGTCCGCCCAGGGCCGCCAGCGGCGCCGTGAGAACGGAAAAGGCGATGGGGAAGGGGCCCACCGTCTTGCCTTTCATTTTGATGACGTAGGTGCCTTCCAGCGGGCTGAAGGCGAAATCCCCGTCCAGGTCCCCGGCGGGATAAACGGGCGATTCCTTTTGAAAGTTCGAATCCAGCAGGCCGCGGGTCTGGGCGTACTTGACCAGCTCATCGCCATTGTACATGTAGTCGGGCGCCAGGCGCGCGCACCAGTAGAGCATGAACACGGCGATGACGACGAAGGGCACGGCGCGCGCGATGCGGGCCTTGAGATTACTGTCGGTGCTGCTCGTCATGGGCGATTTTCCGATTCAGGTATTTGACTTGCGTGCGTCGAAGACGAAGATCTTCGAGAGCAGGAAGTTCGCCAGCATGGCCGAGGCAATGCCTCCCGCCTGGGCGATGACCTGGGGCCGCGGGTCGAAAAGCGAAATGATAATATTCAGGGCGATCAGGTTCAGACCCAGCCCGACGATATTAATGGCGACGTACTTCAAATAGAAGGATGTGCCGATTACCGGCGCGGCGCCGTCGGAAGCATCGCCCTCCGTCTCACCGCCGGCATCGGAGCGAGCACCATCGTTAAAAGTCCAGAAGCTGTTGAGCAAATAGTTACTGGTTACGGCGATTAGAAAGCCCAGCACCGAACCCACGTTCGCGCTGATCAGACCCAGAGTGTCCACCATGGCGTAGAAGAAGCCCAGGTTGATTACGGTTCCCAGACCGCCGACGATTCCGAACTTGATGAAGCGAATGAGGTTTTCCCGGGAGAAGAACATCGCACCGGCACGCTCGGCGGCCCCGGGGGAATGGTCAAGCCTTCACGCGGCGCGCGCGGATTCCGGGAAAAACTTCTTGCCGGCGCGCGGGTTCCGAATATTTTCCCGTGACCGCTTCCGATTTTTCGAGTCGCACTAGTAGGTTCTGAAATTCGGACGAGGAAGGAAGTACATGGCAAAAGCACTATTCGACGGCGTGGTCGTAGCCGAAAGCGACAAAACGGAAATGGTGGAGGGGAATCATTATTTTCCGCCCAATTCCATAAAGATGGAATACTTTCACAAGACCGAGACCCACACCAGTTGCCCCTGGAAGGGCACGGCCTCCTATTACACGATCAAGGTGGGAGACAATGAATACAAGGACGCCGCCTGGGTATATCCGGAAGCTTTGCCCAAGGCCGTCCACATTAAGGATCACATCGCGTTCTGGAAAGGCCGCGGGGTGACCATCGAGGGCTAATCTCCGGCCGGTCCCGTCGGGGCCGATGCCGAACATGCAGCGGGCGGGTTTCGTAATGGGAGGCCCGTCCGTCCGAATTCGCGGGGCGATAATTTCACGACTCGCTGAACTTTTTTGATTCCGTTCCCTCCAATAAGAGACTATGCGCGCGAGATTCAATTTTTTACGTTTTTTTACTACATTCCTGTTGATGCCGAGCCTGGCCCTGTGGTTGCTCTCGTCCTGCGGCATGGCCATGAAGCGGGCCGATGCGGCGGGTAGCCGCGGCTACTATGCCAAACCGAAGGCATCCAAGCGCAGCGTGAGCGCTACTCGGAGCCGCGGCCGAACGGAAATCGCCGATAAGGGCGTTTCAGCCGCCCGCAAACGCCTGGTCATCTATTCCGGGGAACTCCGCGTCGCGACGCCGGACGTGGATGGCGCGGCCGACAAGGTGCGCGCCGTGACGGAAGCCCTGGGAGGGAAGGTCCAGTCCACGAATCGCTCGCGCTATCGCCGTACGGCTCGAATCGTCGTGCGCGTACCGGTGGCTCGTTTTTACGAAGCCGTGGAGAAGCTGGGGGCCCTGGGGCGGGTAACCAGTCGTCGCATCAATGCTCGGGACGTGACCCGGGAATTTCAGGACACGGCCCAGCGTCTGGCGTCCGCTCGCCGCACGCGCGAAAGGCTGTATGCGCTCATGAAGGCCCAGGCCGACGTAGAGGAACGCATCAAAATCCTGCGCGAAATCAATCGCCTTACTTCCCGCATCGAGGGCATCACGGCGCGCCTGAAATATCTCAAGAATCGCGCCTCCATGTCCACCATCGTGGTTTTGTTGAGTGGTCGCGGCGCCGAGAACCTGGCGTCCTTCGGGGCTTCTCCCTTTAACTGGATTCGTTCCCTGCATCCGGCCCGGCGGGGGATCAACGGCGTGCGCTCATTCAAAATGGACAAGCCGAAGGGCTTCTTCGATTTCCGTGATACGTTTCTCAAGGGGCGGTCGGCGCATGCCTTCGCTTCGCCGGACGGAGCGCGCATTCGCGTGGGCGTGCTGGAGAACTATCCCCGGGGGGATCTGAAGTTCTGGGCTCGCGCCGTGGAGCTGGAGCTGAACCGGCGGGGGTATGCGGTTTCGCGCAGCAATGCCGCGGGTAAGACGCCCGGCGTCGTGTTCCAATGCAAGGCTCAGGACGGGTTTGCCGTGATTTACTATTCGGTCCGCCTGCTGGTGGACGACGACCATATTCAGATTCTGGAAACGGTGTATCCCTCGGAGGCTTCGCGCAAGAAGCATGGGGCGGCCGTCCGGAAGGCGCTCTCAAGTTATTCGCTGCGCACGGACTTGTTCACCCGGTTCCTGCGTCTGGTGCGATTGGCTCCGTAAAGGCAGGCCCGCGATTTTAAGGGAAGATATTACATGAAAGTAAATAAAAGCCAAACTAGAACCGTCGCTGCGTTGCGCGTCTTCGCGGTATTGTTCGCCGCCCTGGCGATTTTCGCCGGAGTTCCCGCGGAGGCGAAGACCACGGAAACGGTATCGGTCAAAGTCGTACTCAAGGTTCCACGTCCGGACGTCTTTAAGCGCGATTTAATGACCTACGCGGAAAAGCAGGGCGGTTATCTCCTGCGCCTTTCTCCCACCGAACTGGTCTTGAGCTTGCCCGCCTCCCTGGGGACGAAAAAGATTCTGGAGCGAGTGACTCAAGATGCCCTGGTCGTTGAGCGCGCCGTCAGCCGATCGGACGTGGGCGAACGCATCGTGGATCTGGAAACCGGAATCAAGGTTAAGCAGAAGCATCTGGAAAACCTGTATAAGCTCTTCGCCCGCACGAATTTCGAACAGACATTGGAGCTGGAGAAGGAGACCGGCAGGGTCGTGGCCTCCATCGAGCGCATGCAGGGTGAGTTGCGTTATTTGAAAGATCGCCTGAACAGCATGGTCGTGCGCGTGGGCTTTCAGTATCGCCCGCCCCGCCGAGCGGTGGCGCCGGTACGTTTTGCCTGGCTGAAGCGCATGAACATCCAGGCATTCCTGCGTCGTTTCGCCGGTAATTGAGCAAGAAGCAGAATGGAATATAATATGAAAAACCCGTTTTCTCGAAAATTCTCATCAATCGCCTGCATGGTTTTGCTTCTGGCGTCGGCTCTGGTCGGCGGCGCCTGCCGAAGCCACATGATGAAGGTGCCGTCCGGTTTCGTATTTTTTGACCGTGAAACCGACGGCGTGAAGGCCCTCTCGGCCGACGGGGTTCGCCTGAAGACGTCCCGGTTGGACAATAAACCCCGGAGCGAGGCGAAACTCTGGAACAACGCGCTGGAGTTACGACTCAAGAATCAAGGGTATCGCATCATCAGTAAGCGGGACTTCGTTACCGAAACGAAACTCAAGGGCCGCATGCTGGAAACGCTCTACAATGTCAACGGTCGGGACTTCACCTATCTGACGGCGGTTTTCATCAAGGACGACTACATTTATCTGGTGGAAGCGGCCGGGCCCTACAAGGTGTTTAAGTCCCACCGCGAAAACATCGTCGCCTCCTTGAAGAGCTTTCGTTTGAACTGACGCGCTCCACCATGTCTCATGGGCAACGCGTCCCGACCGTTTGAACTTCTTTCAAGCCGCCCTGGATTCGGTTTCGTCCCGCAACAGTTTCGGTAGTTTTTTCTTGAGCATGGATTTCCAACCCATGGAATGGAAAAAACCCACCATGATTTCGCGAAAGCCATGGAAGCCCGTATGCTCCAGCTTAAGGCGAGTGCCTTCGCCTTCACTTTCCAGGGTCCAGACCACCAGGGTGTCCTTGAGAGCCTGACCGGTCCAGCGATAGGAAAGTTTCCGGGGCGCGTCGATCTCAAGCACTTCGCAATTGACGATTCCGTCCCAGTCGCGCCGGGGCTCCATGCGAAACTGAAAACGCGCGCCCACTTCCGGTTTGAAGTCGGTTTCCATGAGCCAGAGCTTGAGCTGCTCGGGATCCGTCAGGGCGGCCCACACGCGCTCGGGGGGAGCCTTAATTTTTACTTCTTTTTTAATCGCGTACTTCATCGGATTCCTCCTCCAGCAATCGTTTAAGTTTCGAAATTTTTTCATCCCAGAAGCGATTGTGCGTTTCGAGCCAGTCCCGGACCTCGCGCAGTCCTTCCGGGCGTAGCGATTTTCGCGTCCCCGGGGCGTGTATTCCACCAGGCCCGCCGCGTACAGAATCTTGAGATGTTTGGAAACGGCCGGCCGACTGATGTTGAATCGCCCCGCGAGCTCCCCCACCGTGCTCTCATTGCCGGAAAGCAGCTCCATGATACGGCGACGGGTGGGATCGGCTATGGCGTCGAATGCGTCGGGATTCCGGCTATTTTCGGTCGAGGGCATGCTTGCTTTCGTCTCCTCTTTGCGTAACTAAATGGTTACGGGTTGCGTATTTTGGTAACCAATTGGTTACGAGTCAAGCAATAAAAGCCGGAGGGTTCCATGAGCAAAAAAAAGCTCACGATGCCTGATAAGGGCCTATTCGGACAGGAAGGGGGCGATGTACGGGCCTAGACCGGCCGGAGACAGGGGTTTGGGGTAATGACCGGCGGCGCCCGTGAGGCTGCCTCTCTGCACGGCCGGGAGGTCACTGATGATCAGCACCGGAATGTCGGCGGTATCGGGCGATTCGTGTAAGCGACGCAGCACTTCATATCCGGTGGAATCCGGCAAGGCCATGTCCAGGAGAATCAGGCGGGGGCGATGTTCCCGAGCCAGGCGCAGCCCGCTCTCTCCCGAAAACGCCTGGAGCAGATGCATGGGCTCCGCGGAAAAATAGCGCGCGAGCAATTCCTGGTAGTCCGGGTCATCATCGATGGCCAGTATGCTATGGCGTTCCATGGTTTGCAGCGAAGCGGCGTCCGTAGTTTCCCTGAATTGTTGCGTATTACTTGCCATGTCTTCCAAACTTTCGTGCTGCACGCGGTCGGTGCCTTCGGCACAAAGCCGAATTTATTCGGACAAGATATTGACGGATGCTTTTCTCGGCGAGCGAAAACTTAATATCAACCTTCGCATCGCGCGAAAACGTTTCGCGCGAGTAGACCAAATCCAGGTCGTTTGCAAGCGGTTTATAAGTTGTCGTTGGACAAGTCGTAGGTGACCGCCGCGGCGATTTAGCCGGCCTCGATGAACAGCGGATATGCGAAGTTCCGATTCAATACGACGCCGTTCTTATCCAGCACGCGCAGTTCGTGTTTATACTCACCGGACGGCGCCTCCGAGGGAATGCGAAAGCTCGACCATTGACTTGCTTCATCGTTGTATTCGATGTATAATTGTTCTTCTTGCGGGGCCTCGAAAGTCGCTCCCGTGGTCCGGTGTTCCAGTACGTGCAGAAAGACAAGTTCCGAATCCGTATGCGCGTCCGCTATGTTCAGCAACGCGTCGATCTCCTCCTGAGACAGGGGTTCTCCGGGCGCGCGGCTTTCGTCCGGAAGCGGAGTCGGCAGCGAGTATTTCCGAACATCATGAGCTTCCAGGCCGAAATTCACCATCTCGCCCGGTCTAGCCGTGATGGCCTTGTACTCTCTAATGGAAAATGGCCAGGGATCCGGTCCGCCATGAATCAGGGTCGAAAGGGGATGCTCCTCGTCTTCGTCACCATCGCCGAAGCGGCGATGAAGAACGCGTGCTTCAAATCGCGAGCGCGGGTCCGGAAGTCCCGGGCTTGCGTCATCGATGATGCGTAAAGCCTCCTGGATGTCTGAGGCGGGATAGACGGTGGGGTGACTGAGCAGGGGTAAGAGCAACTTTCCAAGGGTCCGAATCAGGTCCGCTCGTAAGTCCGCGGGTACGCCCCCGGCGATTGCGGCCAGGGCAATACGCTTTAGGTACCATCCATTATCGCCGCCCATGGAATACGGGTAACCGCTGCCGCCGTTATCATGGATCTCGGTGACGGCGAAATAGTTTCCATAAGCCGCCTCAATGTCCAAAACATAACGTCGCCTTTTCTCGACGGACAGTTTCTCATCGCTGATTTTTCGCAGCAGATATTCGCGTCCTTCCGAAGTGCCGAAACCCAGGCGCAGGACGGATAGGTGCGTCTCGGGCAATGTCAATCGCAGGAGTTCATCCAACAGCTCCGGCTTATGGAGACGGGCCGTGCCCACGCAGTAAGCATGAGCAATTGAGTCCGTATAGGCTTGCCTGGGATTCTGATCCGCGTACATGGCGGCGCGTCGTCGAAGCATGGCGCGAAACACATCCGGCAGTTCCTCCGGTCCGGGATTGCGCGCGTTCAGGGCTTGCGTTTCTTGAATTCCGCGCAGCGCATCGCCCAGGGCCGCGCGAAATATATCGGCGCTCACCGAGTGTTCGTATTCGCGAAGTAATCCATGGGCTGTACTTTCGAAACCCTTGATATGGGAACCGGCTTCAACCACCAGTACGGGCTGGGTGACGATCTTCCTTTCCCGGTCGGGCAGGCGGGCCAGAAATAGAAACCAGGTGGAGCCTTCTCGGAAATCGGAAAAAGCAGGCAGATCCCCGCCTGTACTGAGTCCGATTCCGAAGTCGCCGATATCCAGATCATTCCGAGCAATGGAAAATTCCCAGGTCTCCTCCGGGTTGGAGTTGTCGGCGTTTAGAAAGAGTTCCTCGATGCTGAATGTCAGGTGATGGGATTCAGCGTCGGACGAAATTGAGTTCAGACGACCCAGCGCGATTGCATTACTGCGATAGGCGATACTGTCGAGATACTCCATCTTTTAGATAATCTCCGGGGCGATTCATCCGGCCTTGATGAACAGCGGGTAGGCGAAACTCTCATTTACGATGGTGCCGTCTTCGCCGAACAAGAGCAGGGTATGTTTGTATTCGCCGGGGGGCGCATCGGTCGGCAGGCGAAAACTGGAACGCTGTCGGGCCTCGGCATGGTCCATGAGATGGAGTATTTTTTCCTGAATCGCTTCGAATTGGGCGCCGGTTTCCTTGCTGGTCAGAATGTGGCGGCAGTTGGAGGGGCCGGGGGCGTTGTCGCTTGAAATGGCCCAGAGCAGGGCGGCGATTTCGTCTCGGCTCAACATGCCTTCTTCGCTTTCAGGCACGTTCTCATAAATTTCGGGCGGTGGCGGTTTCGGCGAAGGCTTGAAATTGCGTGCCTGAACCTCGAACGCGACGAGCGCTCCGGCTCTGCCGCGGATGCTTCGATACCGGGGGAATTCGCCCCGGTTGCGACCGCCATGAATGAGTGTAATCATGGACGGCGCGTCCATCGAGCGTTCACCGTAGGCGTGCCTTAATTGCTCCAGTTCGAATCGCCCCAGGGGTCCGAAGGTCGCTTCGGCTCCCAGCAAGATGTTCGCGGCTTCATCGCTATCCGCCTGTGTAGACGGGCTTTCGGGTGTATCGATTGCCTTTTCAAGAATTCGGATTAATTCGCCGGCCGCCGCGTCGTGTTCGCTCAATTGTACGGCCCCTCGAGCCATGCTTTCCAACCAGCGTCCATTACCTTCGCCGGGGGCGTGTTCGGGCGGATATTCGCGCGAATCAATGGGAGTCAGCTCGTGATAATGGGGGCTCACGGTGTCGAGAATTCGTATGTATTCGCGGCGACGGAGGTCGTCCAGTTCGGGTTCCGGAATTCGCCCCAGCAGGTAGTTGCGACCGGACGGCGAACCAAACCCTTTCCATAAGATGGAACGATCGGAACTGAGGCACCAGGGAAGTAGCTCGTCCAGAAGCGTGGGATCTCGGGTACGGGCCGCCGTAAGACACAGAGCCTCCCCAATGGAATCCGAGTAAGGAAGTCGCGTTTTGGGATCGTACAGGCTGGAGCGTGCTCGGAGGCGAGCGCGAAGGTCGGCCCCGGGATCTCGCGACCTCTCCAGACCGTGAAGAAAATTCGTCAGCTCCGCGGCCTGTTGGACGGCCTCCCGCAGCGCCGCGCGAAACGCGTCCGCCGGCATGACGGCATCATAATCCAGGCCCGGCTTACCTTGCCCCGGTGTAATGCCGTGCACGTTCTCGTCGTCCACGGGGACCGTGAGAAAAGGCGGCAGGGCGCCGTAATCGTCCCGGTTCAACGTGGTCTTCAAGAAGAGATAGTGAAAGTCGCCCTCGCGAAACTTTGAGAGCGATCGGGCGACATGGGTTCGACCTCCCGGGTAGGAGTCGAGATCATACATAAAGTCGTCGAAGGATACCTGAAGCCACAGTGGGTTTCCGCCGCCGGGGTTACTTCCGAGTATATCCTCCCGAACGCGAAAGGCTACCCGGGGTTTTTCGGCGGCTTCGATATTGCCCGCCTCAAAGTCGACGACTTCGCCGATGAGAATCGCATCGCATTCGAAAGCGATGCTGTCCAGGTATTCCTGAGGTAACCGGTCTTGCGTCAAATCGCCTCCGTCTTTAACTCTCGTCCCATGAGATCCCGACCCACCTGCTCGGGTTCCTTGTCTTCGTAGAGCATCTTGTAGACTTCATTGGTGTTGGCCTTCTCCCCGCCCAGTTTTTGCGAGAGCTGATAGGCCGACTCGGTGGTGACGACGCCCTCGGCCACCTGATTCATTTCCTCAAGAATCTGATTCAGCTTTTTGCCCTGACCCAGATTAAAACCCACGGTTCGATTGCGACTCAACTCCGCCGTGCAGGTGAGCACGAGATCCCCCATGCCGGCCAGGCCCAGGAAGGTAATGGGTTCGGCGCCCTTGGCCACGCCCAGGCGCGTAATCTCGGTCAGACCACGCGTGATGAGCGCGGCGCGGGTGTTGTAGCCCATGCCCAGTCCGTCGGCTACGCCCGCGGCGATGGCGACGACGTTTTTCAGGGCACCGCCCACTTCCACGCCCGTGACGTCCGCGGTGCGATAGGTACGAAAATAAGAACTGGCGAAGGTCTCCTGCGCGTGTTTGGCCGTGTTTTCGTTGTGCGCGGCGATGCTCACCACCGTGGGCATCTTCTTGACCATCTCCTTGGCGAAGCTGGGTCCGCTGAGGTAGGCCAGATGTTTGTGGTAGGATTCGGGCAGGGACTCTTCCAGGATCTCCGAGACCAGGCGCAGGGAGCCTTTTTCCACGCCCTTCGCCGCGGAAACCAGGGGCACGCCCTCGGGAAGCAGCTTTACGTTTTCGCTCACCACGGAGCCGAGCTGCTGGGTGGGAATGGCCAGAACCACCAGTTCGGCGCCCGACAGGCATTGCTCCATGTCCCGGCTGGCCTTAAGGCTGGGCGGTAGTTTCAGGTCCGGCAGATAGTGGCTGTTCTCATTGTCTTCATTGATGGATTTTTCGATGGTCTCCCGACGCGTATAAATCCACACATCGTTGCCCTTGTCCGCGACGATGGAGCCCAGGGCCGTGCCGTAGGTGCCTGATCCGAGTACTGCTATTTTCATAAGTCCGCCTTGATTGCGATTTTCATCGCTTTTTTGCCGCCTCCCGCCGTTTCGGGATGTCGGCGCGGAGCCATTTACCGGGGGACGGGACCATATCGTCACGAGATTTTTTTCGCCCTATTTTCGCTCCGAAGCTTCACGGGGAGGCGGCACCGTCATTGACCGCCGGCCCGGCCGATTTTAGAATGGCGCCGGTATGGATTGGCTGTGGAAAATATTCCAGCCCGCTACGGACGTGGCGCCGAACCCCTTCGAGGATAATCTCTACAAGGTGGTCCTCTCCCTGGAGGCGCTCAAGCCCAAACTGAAGGAGCACGTGATCACGCCCGCCCGGGATCTGCTGCACCTGGAGTTTCACTCAGATAATGAGAAGATCTATATCTCGGGCGGCTTCCTCACGCGCGAAGACGATACCCTGAAGTCCCTGGGTTACGACAGCATCAACTTCCTGGCGGAAGGCCTGGTGCAGGAAGTCCGGGGCAACGACGTGGTTCTTAACGTCGAGAAATTGCGGCTCATGAATCCCAGTGGTACTCGCCTGGATCTATTGCGATTGGCCAGCAAGATGTTTCCCACCATCCAGCGGCGCATCATCCAAACCATCACCGGTCGTATTCCCCACATTCTTAACTATGAAGAGGACTATACCCGGGTGATCTTTCACGCGGAGTATTTTCTGGCCAAGGTGCCCGCGTTTACCCGTCGCCTGGGGGACATCAAAATGCTGCGCGTAAAACCGGCGGAGCACGATCGCGTCGTCTTCTACGTCCACAGCAATTTGATCATGATGAACCTGGTGCAGTACTTCGGGCCCGAGTATCTCAGCCTGGAGGAAATCCACGTGGATACCGAAAGTCAGGAAGTGCTGTTTGAGTCCTTTCGCGGTTTGCAGGACTGAGGCGTCTTCGCCATTCACGCAAATGGGGAATCGCGCGCGAACCTTAATGACAAGTCCCCGTACTATTTCCCATGCATAGAAGTCCGGCCGCCGGCCTGGTGATGGCCATCAGCATCCACGCCTTCGAGCAAATGGCCGTCGTGGCGATCATGGAGCCCGTGGTAAAGGAGCTGGGTGGACGCGGCGTGACGGGTTTGATCTTCGGCGCGTATCTAATCGCCTCCATTCTCTCCACCGTCTGGTCCGGGCGGTTTATTGATCGGCGGGGTTCCTACCTGCCCATGATCCTGGGCTTGCTGTTCTTCGCGGTCGGTCTGCTGCTGGCCGCCGCGGCGACGAATATCGCCGTGCTGATTCTGGCGCGAGCCGTGCAGGGTCTGGGGGGCGGCATCTTGCAGACGACCGCCTTCGCCGTGGTCAATCGCGCCTTCGACGAAGACCGGCGTCCCCGAGTGCTCGCCTGGCTTTCGCAGGCCTGGGTCCTGCCGGGGATTCTGGGGCCGCCCGCGGCCGGGGCGCTGGAAGAGTTCATTCACTGGCGCGCCGTATTCTTGATCACCGTGCCGCTGGTGCCGGTAGTCGGCTGGTTGCTTTTGCCTGCCCTGCGGGCGATGAAGCCCGGCACCGACCCGCGCGGCGCTTCGGGAGCGGCGCTGGATGGTTCCACCCGTGATGCGTTCCTGCTGGCGCTGGGCACGGGCTTGATTCTGGCGGTGGCCACCCAGGGACGTCCCCTTCCGGCCGCGGTCGGCATCGTGCTGGGAGCGGCGCTTTCGGTCTTCGCGCTGAGGCGATTGTTGCCGCCGGGAGTCTTTACGCTGCGCCCCGTTCTGGCGGCCGCCGTCGGCCTCAAGTTCATGGCCTTCTTCGCGTTTTTCGGCCCGGATTCCTATGTGCCCATGGCGCTGGTGGAGACGCGCGGTCAGAGCGTTTTACGGGCTTCGCTGGCGCTCATACCCGCCGCCCTGTGCTGGGCGCTCGCGTCCACGGCGGTGGCGCGCATGAAAGCGCCCGACTACGCGCGCCTTTCGCGGGGCGGACTGCTCCTGTTGGCGCTTGCCGTTCTGGTTCTCATGAGCGTTCTCGACGAACGCGTGCCGTCCTTCGTGGTTTATCCGGCCTGGGGCATGGCGGGCTTCGGCGTGGGCGTGGTGCATATCTCCTTGAGCGCGCTGGCCATGCGCGAAGCTCCCGGAGACAGCGAAGGCGCCGTGGGCACGGCCATGACCTGGGGTTCGCGTTGGGCGCGGGTTTCGTGGGCGCCATGCTCTTTCATTTAGGCGATTGGCCCCTTGCCGTACAATTCGGCGCGGCCTGGAGCGTAAACCTGGTCTTCGCCTTGGTGGCCGCGGTGCTGGCGTTTCGCCTGCGGCGATAGACTACTTTTGTCTTGACCGAACCACGATGCCGTATCTCATACGGCCATGTTTCGCACCGCTCTTTCTCGAACGTGGGTTTTGAAA